>JAAFHL010000375.1 GCA_013298365.1 Bacteroidota bacterium
TCGAAGGAGAAACCACTTTTGTCATGCCTGTGCCTAAGTTTGTGCCAGGCATACGATACCAACGATACATCGCATTCATTCCGCCACCTGTAACGCTTAGGGTAGAAGTTTGTCCTGCACAAATCGTAGCTGGAGAAGCCGTAGCAGTAAGGGTAGGCGGTGTTGTAAGGTTTACATTTACACAGAAGTTTACAAATCTTACAAAAGTAGAAACGCCATTTACGACATTATTTAACTGACCATTGAAGATATAATTGGTATTTGCGGTAGGAGAAATGGTTAAAGTTGCGCCTGTGCCAGATGCTACTCCATTTGTTAGCCAGTTACCTGTGATTTGATTGCCTGTGGTAAAAGGGCTATGAAATTTATCGTCCCAAGCAGAAAGAATGATGCTGCTGCCTACGCATATTGCGCTATCTACGCAGTTAGGAATGGTATAATAAATGGTATCTTTACAACCTAAAGCATTGGTGATGATGGTGTTGTAGGTTTCTGGACATTCTCCCATAATGGTGTGAGCATTGGTATTGACCGTATAAGCAGGCGCACCACTATAAGACCAGTTTGTTTGTACCGTAGCAGGTAGGCTGCTTGCACCGCCACTGATGAGAATATCTGTGCTGCTATTACAAGCAGGATAGGCGAGATTGATGCCTGTAATGGAGACATTGAAGCCTGTACAGATGAGAGGGCAAGGGTCTGTTACATAAGTTGGATAAATATACGAAGTATCATTAGACACAGTAGGAGTACCTGTATTAGGATAAACAGTTACAAGAGAATCGTAAGGGCTAGCATCATAAGGTATAACACCATAACTTACTAAAGAGTCAAGGCAAGCATTGGTTTGATTTATAGTAGTTTGTTCTGACATCATCAAATTTGCAGATGTATTAAGTCCTGCTGGAAATGTACCGCCTGTTGCCGTAACTCCAATTGTAATAAATTCTCTATAACGATTATTAACTTTATAAAGGTTAGTTTCAGAATAATCTGGAGAGCCTGTTGGGTTATTGTTGATAGGAGTTTGCGCTTTGTGCATTTTTACCCAATTTATGTTTCCTGTATTAATGTCAATATTTAATAACGTATTATTTGCAATATTAATATTATTAGATTGCAAACTTGTAACCCCACCCAAAATAAGATTATTTCCATCTAACATTAAATTTGTTGCAAAATCCATTACAGAAGCACTTGAATTTATCGCATCATATCTCATCATAGAATTTGGGATAAATACCCCCAAAGCAGTAAAACGAGAAAGTGTAATGCCAAAAGTAAAACGACTAGAAAGAGAAGTAGCAGTAGAACCTAAACAAGCTATTTCGTTATTAGGTAACCTAAGTAAACGAATAAATTGATCTGTAGAATAGTTGTATAATCCATTTATTCTATTATTCCCTGTTATATTACCTGTATTGATATTCATCGTCATATACATACAATCAAATTGGTTTTGTCCTACACCATTTGGTGCGGCATAATTAGACATAGAACCTACGCCCAATACTTCTCCATTTTGCAAATCCAAAAAATCCATAAACCAAGTAGCACCACCACCGCCACCAGGTGTTCTTGCATCATATAATTTATACCAATTCAATACCCCTGTTGTGGGGTTGATAGACATTGCAAAGGGATCTACAACAGGTCCACCAGCTTGCCCAGCCATTCCACCGATAATGTAGTTTCCATTATCCATTCTTTTTGCGGCTACCATAGCTACAGCATTGCTTTGATGCCCTGGTATAGGGTAAGTTACTCGCTGAATACAATTACCTGTATTTTGGTCTATTCTAACTGTCATAACATCCCAATCTCCACCATTTGCAGCTCCATGAATATTTGTTCTACCTATGACAAACAAATCATTACCCTCTAATAAAATTTTAGAAATGCGGTCAGCCTTACCTGCTTGTAGATATTTTTTACTCCATAATACTTGTCCACTAGCATTTAGCTTAAAAATAGCAAATTGATACTCGCCATTAATTTTTTGTTCATAAATTGTAGCATATCCCCCATCAGGAGTTTCTATACCCCAACGATAGTTTTCAGAGTCTGCCCCCCCTATAATACGGGAGTTAAATTGTGCCTGCATTGCCCATATACAACAACATAACAAGGCAAAAAATGATAATTTTTTCATAAAAAAATAAAATTAAAAATAAAATAAGGTAGTGATGTTGATAAGGTAAGGTGATACTCATCTTCCATTCAACGCAACAAAGGTAGGCGAAAAGGGAGGGGAGGCGCAATAGCCGCTTTACGAAGCCCTTGTTTGGCTTTACGAAATGCTTGTTTGACTTTACGAAGCAGAGATTTAATTTATGAAAAAGAGATTTTCCAAACGTTTATTCATCTCCGAAATCTCCTTACATTTGCGCTATCAGCGAGAACCAAATGAAACACATTATTTTCCTCATACTTTTCACAATACCCGCAAGTCTCTTTGCGCAGATGCCCTATTTTCGCCATATCACCAACGAAAATGGCTTGCCTTCCAACGAAAACTATCGAGTCTATCCCGCACAGAATGGCTATTTGTGGATAGCAGGTGATGGCGGTTTAGTGCGTTATGATGGAAAATCTTTTCAGCCATATCTATCTGATAAACAGATTTCTAACAGTTTGACAGGTGTGTTAGAAGATATGAATAGCCGAATTTGGGTGCATGATTTTACGGGGCGCATTTTTTATACAGAAGGCGATAGCTTGCAATATTTTGATGCTTGGAATCCTCAAAAAAGTGTAGGGCATGTATATATGAGCATAGAAAAAGGGCGATATTTGTATATTCATTCTAACCATGATGTCTCCATTTATGACATTACTACTTTGCCTGCAACATTGCTATATACGAGCCCTTCTTTTGACATGTTAGGAAATAGGGGCTTACAAGTAGCCGATAATTATTATTTCTATGCAGATTCTACTATTTTTTGTATTCAAAACAGAAAAAAATTGTATGAAATACCCATTAACGTAACAAGAAATAAAATAAATATGCTTCCCCATAGTACCTTTTTTACACATCAGGAAAAAACCTATACGTTAAATATTAATGTAAAAGAGAATAAAACAACCTTATTCAAAATGGAAGGAAAAACAACTACTCTTTTGCAAGAATTGCCTAATGTTTCGCTCATTAATCACATTGTTTCGATAGATAACTATGTTTGGATATGCTGCAATCAAGGTGTATGGAAAGCAAGTTTGAAGAATGATGGACACCTTATTTTGTTAGAAAATTATCGCCCACAAGACATGGTTTCTTTTTGTGCCAAAGACAAAGAAGGAAACTTTTGGTTTTCTACCTTAAAAAATGGCATTTTTGCGATACCTAATCCCGAATTTTCACAAACACAATTGCCCCAAGAAGCCGAAAAAAACAAAATATCCGCTTTTAATAAAAATGAAAAAGGCATTTTAGTAGGCTTAAACGATGGCAGAGTATATCTGTACAATGAAACAGGTTTTAAGCCTTTGCAGCCGCAAATCCGTAACCATTACAATTCGTGTAGTTATTTGAAAAACAACATTTTGCACTACTGCTCCGATGGCTTATATGAAAAAAATATGCAAACTTTGCAAGAAAAAAAGATAAATGTTACCCCTGGAATTGTAGGCATATATCAAGGTTTTGGGGATAATCTACTGGTTTGCTCTGCCACTTTTTTCGGGCTTTTTAAGGAAGACGTGCCGCCTTTTTTTCAACAAAATGCCACAACTTTGATGGATAACTATTATGGTTTTATAGATGAACGCACACGTGCTTTTGTCGTTTTTCGAGACGAAAAGAAAATCATTTATGCGGCAAAAAGTGGTTTATATGCCATGACAGAAAAGGGAAAAACGCAACTCACATACAAGGATTCTAGCATTTTTGCCATTCGTGCATTTTTACGAAAAGATGAGGCTTGGGCTACTACGGTTTCAAAAGGCTTGTATGCAGTTAGCGAAAACAATGAAATACGTCATTTTGATTTTCCCACTTCCAACAAAGTCAAAATAAAAGATATGGCGGTTTCTGACAACTATATTTGGCTTTTGTCAGATGAGCAACTTTTTCGTTTGCAGCCTGAAACGCATAAATGGCATATTTTTGATAGGTTTTCGTCAGGTTTGCCCCTCAATTTGGTGGAATATATTCAGACTTATCAGAACAAAATTTATCTTGCGAAAGGAAATGAAATCCTCTTTTTTGCGGAAAATATAGTGGCTGAAAAAATGCTTTTTCCCGAAATTCATTTACAAAAAACCCTTTGGAATGAGAGAATGGTGAATTTCAAAGATGCGCAAATTTTCCCCTATACAAATGACAATTTTTCGGCAGAAGTTGCAGGCATTTCTTTTCGAGCAAGTGGGCTTTTTCGTTTTGCCTATCAACTCGAAGGCGTGAATAAAACATGGATTATTGCCAATCAAAACCAAACAAGAATGGGCTTTGGACATTTGTCAAATGGAGATTATACCCTCAAAATTGCCCCCGTAAACTTTGTCGGCGAAATAGGGGTTGAGAAAAGCTATCATTTTACCATTTTGCCCCCTTGGTGGAAACGAGCTTGGTTTTATATACCGCTTACTTTACTGATAATCAGTATTATCTATTTTATTGCAAAAAATCGTTGGGCGGTTATTTCTGAGCGAAATCAAATGTTGGTGGCAAGAGAAAAATTGGAAAAAGAATTGCAGAGCAGTCAATTATCTGCCATAAAATCGCAAATGAACCCACATTTTATCTTTAATGCACTCAATACGATTCAAAATTTTATTTATCAAAATGAGCCTGATAGGGCAAATTTCTTTCTTACTCGTTTTTCGCAGCTGATGCGCAGTATTTTGGATATGTCAAACAGCGATACAATTTCTTTGGTGGAGGAAATAGGAGCATTGAAACTATATTTGCAGTTGGAAAATATGCGCTTTGGGGAGGAGTTGAATTATGAAATAAAAGTAGCAGATAATTTGATGCCAGAATATATTAAAATCCCCTCTATGCTCATTCAGCCTTATATTGAAAATGCCATCAAACACGGTCTGATGCACAAAAGTTCGGATAGAAAATTGTATCTTTCTTTCTGCAAAGAAGAAGATACTTTTCTCAAAATAACGATA
>JAAFHL010000376.1 GCA_013298365.1 Bacteroidota bacterium
TCTGTATATTTTCCATAAAAAGTTTCATTGTGCAAGCCGCCACGAGGGGCTAGGCTTTTGGCATCAAATTTTTTCTCTTGTATATTTACTACCTTTTTGCGTGCCATTTTTACCAGCCTTTTTCGATTTTTGAAAGAAACCAAAACCCGCCCAATCGCAGCATTTGCATCTTTCCAAAACGTAGCCCAAGGCATGGGAAACGCCATTTTCTTTTCTTCCTCACGAAGGGTTTGCCCTTTACCTTCCATTTCCGAAACATATTGCAAAAACTTGGTTTCTGTACAGGCAATTACAAGCGCATCTACAGCATGATGTCGGTGGTCGTCTCTTTGTTTTTTGGGGTGAAAAATGCCTTTGACAATATTTCCTTGCAAAACCTTTATCGCACCTTTGCCTTTGAGTCGCTTAAACATCTCATCGGCTATTTCTCCTTTTTTAGCTTCATATTGCCAAGGTTTTATTTCAAGTACCTGATTGTCAATATTTACGCATACCCAATATTCACCGTCTGCCCAACCCAAGTTTCGGATAGCAGGATTGAGGATATTATTTGCCCCCCAATGTTGGCGCAAAATAGCCGTTACGCCGCCTTGTGTAACCTGCACCTTATCGCACACATGTTTCAAATATTCTTTGGCAACTTTGGAAATATAACGGGTATCATTGAGTTGTCGAGCGATAAAATCGTTTAATTCTCCATGTTTTTCTGCAATAAAACGCTGATACTTTCGATAAGGTAGCAAGAATTTTGCCCTTTGCTGCATATCTTCCCATCTTTTTCCATCTTGCCCAAATGCCTCAAAAGGTGTTTTTTGTCCTTTTTCATGGTTCAAAGCATAATGACAAAGCGTTTTATTTGCCATGCTATCATCTAAGGAAATGCTATATGGAATAATATGTTCTATCTGCCATTTATTACCAAATACATCATCTATGCCAAAGGTTTCGCCAGAATAAGGACAAGTCGCCGTTTTCCCTTCTTTTCACAATTCCTCAAACAAGACCATTTTTTGAATGTTACGAGTTGTATGTGGCTTGCCTAATTTGTCCAATTCCACTTTTATTTCATCATTTCGCTTTTCATTTTTGCGTTGTTTGATTTCAATTTCCGTCCTTTCCTCCTTAGAAGATTTGATTTCCCTTGCCATTTCTATCTTTATTTCGTCTATTTCCCCATATTGTGCCATAATTTCCGTAACCACTTTGCGCACCTCATACAAAGCCGCCATCACAATTGGATTTTTTAGCTTGGCAATATAAGGGTCTTGTCCTTTAGCAGTGATAAAAGTACCAATGTTTTTTACCCCTGCGACTTCGCTATGATGATACAATTTTCCAACTTGTTTTTCATCAAATGCAAAATCCGTTTGTAACCAATAACGAATCGCATCACGATTGACGAGCTTATTATCCACCACAATCGCCACTACTTTTGCCACAATGCCAGCCTTATCCTGCATTTCCCACGCCTTACCAAAAGCTTTTTGAATACCTCCCAACAAAACGGCAGTATCGTACATATAGCCTTGTTGTAGCCAAGGCAAAATGAAGGAAATCGCTTTGATAGAAATCGAAGCATAGTCTTTTTTGAGCGTAAAATCAATGAAATTTTTCTGCTGTTTCTCGCTAAACCCATATTTTTCTGCCAATAAAAGTCGAGTCTTATCAGGGTCTTTTGCGTTGTATTTGATAAGCCAAGCATGGTTTTTGTCTTTTTGCGACATATTATCCCATGTTGTTTTGCCAAAAATATCCCGCAACTGTCGGATTGTAGGACAGGTAGGTAGTTTCTGCGAGTCGGGATAGTTGAAACGAGACTCCATTAAGCCCAAACATTTTTTGAGTTCGCTCAATTTTGCCGCATCTTTTTTGGCATAACACAGCTTTTCTATCACTATTTTTTTCTGTTCCAAGGTCAAAGCCCCTTCTTCGTAGCGAATCGTATTGAGAAATTGCCAAAGGCTAAATTCTTCAAACAAAATATGGCTATTACTTGCCCTGTTTTTTTGAGGTTCAAAGGTACATTTTCCTATCAAATGTTTTTGACTTTTGAGCGGACGTTGCGAAAATAGCAAGCCTTTTGCCGCATCTCCCAAGCTATTTTTGAGGTTTTCGTCAAGCAGTTCAGGGTGAAAAGTTTGCTGTTTTTCCCAAATTGTTTCAAACTCATGCAAATACATGCCCCGCAGGGTATAGCGGTTGCGCAAACGGGTGCTGTGCGTTTGTCCTTGTTGCCAAATACTGCCCAAAGCCTGCCCCAAAGTTCCCGTTCCTATCAGCGTTTCGGTAACATCAATGCCTGCTTTTTCGTTTTTTGTATCACCTTTGCGCAGGGTTTTGCCATCGCCCAAAGGATTTTGCAGGTCTTCTTTGTAGCCTCTGTGCTGCGAAAGATGATAGAGTACCCGCCCTAATTCTGCTTTTGTAAGCGGTTCTGACAAGGCTTTTAGGCGCAATTCGTAAGGATTGAGCGCAAAATAGGCTTGCAATTCGGGCGGTAATGTTTTTTGTTGCAAAGCATTCTCCAACTGTTCCACAAACGGAAACATTTCATGCTGCATTAAACAACGAGCCAATTTCCTTTTTCGATTTGCTTTGCGCCAAAGTTGCCTGCGTTTTAGGCGTTTATCCCGCCGTTCCGCCGTTTTTGATACCTCGTTGCCTTTTTCTCTTTTTACACCTTCGGGAAAAATGCGGCTTCCGATGCCTAATATTTCGCCCGTCCAGTCCGAGTCCTTTTCGGCAACTTGATGATAGGTAATTAATGCCCATCCAATGGAATTTGTTCCAATGTCCAAACCCAAGATTTTTTTTGTTTCCATTTGAGTAAAAATAAAAATATTTTCTCGCACATTTGTAGAATTTGTACTGTTATAGATGTTAAATCTTTGTATAAGTAACTAATAAATAAAGAAGATAATTACAACATGTCTGCCAAAATAATTGTAAACTATTTTTCTGTGCCGTAGGCACAAAATATCGGTAGAAATTCGCAAAATCCGCCCCAATTTTATATTTTTTTCGTGCAAGCACGAAAAAATGGGTTGTTTTGTTGGGATTTATTATTTTTCTACCGATATTTTATCCCTAACGGGATATGAAAAAGGAAATAACAGACATGTTGTAATTAGTAATTAATTAGTTCTTTATTAAACACTTACGCAAACTTTCAACTATCAATTTTTAACTGTCAACTACATTATGAGAAGGATATTAGATGTGGTTTTGTTAGTAGTAGAAAATATTGGCAATATTATGAAAAAAAATTTGGAAATAAAAAAAATAAAGCGTTGATTTGTACCAGAAATAAATTCCTTTATTCGCAATTTACAACAAGGTGATTTGTAATAGAACACCGAAGCGAAAGCTAATCTCCTCACCCATTGGGTAGGAGTTTTTTTTTACCCATATTTATCCAAAAATCGTATCAATTTATTCGTAAAACAAAAAAAACAGCTTGCCATATTAGCGGCAAACTGTTTCAAAACTATGTATAACAAACAGAATATTATCTATTTTCAATCGCTACATAATCACGCGAGGTATAACCTGTATATACCTGGCGTGGGCGACCTATTGGCTCTTTTGCTGCACGCAATTCTCTCCATTGAGAAATCCAACCTGGCATACGTCCAAAAGCAAACATTACCGTAAACATGTCCATCGGAATGCCAAGCGCACGATAGATGATGCCTGAATAGAAATCTACATTTGGGAACAATTTACGAGAGGTAAAATAGTCATCACTCAAAGCTGTTTCTTCCAAAGTTTTAGCGATTCCCAATACAGGGTCTTGAATATCTAATTTCTCCAACACTACATCGCAATATTTTTTGATGATTTGTGCACGAGGGTCAAAGTTTTTATATACTCTGTGTCCAAATCCCATCAAACGCACGCCAGCCGTTTTGGTTTTTACCATAGAGATATGCTCTTCTGCGGTTCTGCCTACGGCTTTGATTTCCTCTAACATTTCGATTACTTCTTGGTTTGCACCGCCATGTAAAGGTCCCCAAAGGGCTTGATTTCCGCCAGACACAGAAGCAAAGATATTTGCTTGTGAAGAACCAATAATACGAACGGTAGAAGTAGAACAGTTTTGCTCATGGTCAGCATGAAGGATAAGCAATACATTCAAGGCTTCAACTACGTCTTTATCTACCTTTCCTGTCATCATGTTCAAGAAATTGCCGCAATAATCTAAGTCAGCACTTGGCGCAATATATGCCAAACCATTTTGCTTGCGATAAATATAAGCAACCATTGCAGGCATATGCCCAAGAATACGGAAAGCATTTTTCCAATGTGTTTCTTCGGAAGCATTTGGCTCTAAATCAGCAGGATATGCGCCTGTGAGGGTAGAAAGCAAAGTGCTCATAATGCCCATAGGGTGCATGTTTGTTGGCAACACATCTAACACTGCGATTACCTCGGCAGGAAGTTCATAATATGCTGCGATATTTTTTTCAAAATCAGCTAATTGCGCTGCGGTAGGCAACTCTCTGTGAAGCAACAAGTAACAAACTTCAATAAAGGTGGATTTTCCTGCTAATTGCTCAATAGGATAGCCACAATAGCGCAAAATACCTTTGTCGCCATCTAAAAAAGTGATGGCACTTTTGGTTGCGCCTGTATTTTTGTAACCTACGTCAAAAGTCGTATGACCGGTTTTAGCTAAAAGAACGGAAATATCAATCGCCTTCTCGTCCTCAGTTCCTACAATAATAGGGAGGGAAATGACGGAATCTCCAATTTTGATTTCTGCAAAGTCAGACATATAGATATGAATTATGAATGATGAGTAATGAATTATTTCGATAAAGTAATTTATAAAAAAGCCTCACAAACCCTAAGTTTTGAGAGGCAACCTATAAACAAATGATGTTGTGTGTATGTTTACGATATTCCATTATTTTTTTATTGATGTAAAAGTGCGCAAATATAAAGATAAGATTTTTGATAAAAAAATTATTATAAGAAAATTCATGGCTTTCTCATAAAAAATAAAACCACAAAGTTCACAAAGAAAAGCCAACACAAAGAACACTAAGTAGCCTGTTTTCCTATTCATCTTTGTGTTCTTTGTGAAACCTTCGTGAACTTTGTGGTA
>JAAFHL010000377.1:0-3025 GCA_013298365.1 Bacteroidota bacterium
GGCAAAATGGTGCAACGCCTGTTGGCACAAATGCAAATAGTTTGGCTATTTCGCCTTTTGCTTTAACTGATGCAGGAAATTATACCGTTGTGATTGGCAATACTTGCGGAAATGTAACTTCAAATACAGCCGTAGTTAGCGCAAATGCTACACCTGTAATTTCCACACAACCTGCTACAATGACCCAAGTTTGTGTGAGCGGTACCTTGAATTTATCGGTAGCGGCTTCTGGTACGGGTAATACCTATCAATGGCAAAATGGTGCAACGCCTGTTGGCACAAATGCAAATAGTTTGGCTATTTCGCCTTTTGCTTTAACTGATGCAGGAAATTATACCGTTGTGATTGGCAATACTTGCGGAAATGTAACTTCAAATATAGCCGCTGTTACGTCAAATGATGTTCCTACTATCACTACACAACCTGCTGCAACGACAACTTTGTGTGAAAATGCAGCACTCAATCTAAGCGTAGTAGCTGCTGGGAATAATCTAACCTATCAGTGGAAAAAAGGAACAAATAATGTGGGTTCAAATGCGGCAGGCTTTTCAATTCCCGCACTAACGCTTTCTGATGCAGGGACTTATACAGTCGAAATGAGCAATATTTGCGGAAATATTACTTCTGATAATGCAAATGTAAGCGTAAATCAAAATACAAATATTAGCACACAGCCACAAAATACTGCTATTTGTGCAGGTGATGATTTGAATTTGAGTGTAACTGCCGCAGGAACAAGTCTTTCCTATCAATGGTATCAAGGTACAAACCCGATTGGCACGAATAGCAATGCTTTAACGGTAGCTTATAATTCAAATATCACAGGAAATTATACGGTTCAAATTTCGGGTACTTGCGGAAATCTCACTTCTAATGTAGCCACAGTAAGCATAAATGCAGTAACCGCTACGATTCCGCCTACAAATGGCACAACTTATATCGCTGATTATGAAATTACGGACGCTTTTGGTTGGACACATTATTATGATAACAATGCAACAATCACTAATTGTAGTGATGATTATTTGTTGTTTTCTATCCAAAAAAATGGAAACCTTATTGGAGAAGTAGGAATAGGTGCTTTTCAGGCGGTATTAGGTGGAGATATAGCAGGTGCAATAGATTTATCAGCAGCAGCGTATGTAAATAATACATTAGGTTGGTTTGCAATGTCCCGTTATTGGAACATTGTCCCTACGGGAACAGGCCCTTTTACAGACATGAATATTCGTTTTTACTATCAAAACAGTGATTTAGCTGCTGTCAATAATTTGCTTTCTACAAATGGGCAGCCTATTTTGGCGCACACACAATTGTCTTTTTACAAACTTAATGGCGTTGCAAATCCTGACCCCGCATCTGGCTCTCATAATACAGCTCCTGCTGCTACGGCTTATGGTACAAATGGTTTGTGGGCATATCATAATGGCGCAAATCCCTCTACTACTGCTTGGCAATATGGCGTTTATGGCAGCGACTATTATGGCGAATATTTGGTAAATTCCTTCTCTGGCGGCGGCGGCGGAGGCGGCGGCGGACAAATGGGTCCTTTGCCTGTACGTTTATTATATTTTGAAGGACAATATAATGGCGTTGTAAATGTTTTAACTTGGGAAACCACAAGTGAAGATAATCTTCAAAAATTTGTACTTATGCGTTCTTGGGACAATCATCTTTTTGAAGATATGGGCGAAAAAGCGGCAACAGGCAGTATTGTACAAGGGGCAAAATACACACTTACAGATATTTATCCCAAAATAGGCAGCAATTTTTATCGCCTCAAAATGATAGACATAGATGGGCAAATAAACCTTTCTAATACCATAGAAGTACTTGTTTCGCCACAATTAACATACAACCTATATCCTAATCCTGCATCAAAAGTACTTTCATTACAACTAAATGGCATGAATCAATCCGTGCGGTTTAGCATTTATGATGCGATTGGCAAGCAGGTATTTAGTGAAAAATGGCATGAAAATGGGGCAAAATTGCATGAAATAGACATTTCTACCTTCTCGAAAGGCGTATATTTTTATGATATTCGTCATGGAGAAGAAGTCTATCAAGGTAAATTTGTAAAAGAATAGCCTGTTCTATTCGTCTATTTTGCCTTTTGACAATCATGCTGTACAAGGCAATCGTTTGCTTACAAACGCCCGTAGGAAATGTCTATGGGCGTTTGTTGTTTTTGTGGCTAAAAATGGATAGATGTGTTTAGTTGTAAAGATTATTGTGAGATAGCGGTTTATGTTTTTGTGTATTTGTGCTATCTATTTTATACATTCATTTAACAAAAGTATTAAATTTCTTGCATAATATCCTTAATCAGTTCATCTGAAAGATAAGGAATTAGAACATGGTGAAAAAATGTCTCACTATAATTCATACTTACTTTTTGGGAAGCTAAAAATTCAAACAATTCTAAGGATAGTGGGAAATCTCCATTGCTATATAAACATTCAATGCTTTCCTAATCCCATTTGTCTTCAAATCTTGCTATTAATTCCTCTGACCATTTCACGTTTATAGTTGCCCAATAAGGACCACTATAAACTATTTGAATTATTCTTTGTTATAAAGGCTGTCTATAAAATAATATCCTACTTTTCAGTCCTACTTTAGTGTTTCTTATTTCGGCAAGCTCAATACAAGTAGTGACCTAGTGGTTAAAAGTAGAAATTTAATCTGTACACATTTCTAAGTAAAAGCAAATTTAAGGAAAACATGTCTTCATTTCCCATCAATGAATGTAGAATCCTGTATAGCATAGCTGCCGAAAAGGAATCGGCGGCAGACGCTTTGTTGCAAGCAACGGCTGCATGGAAAGAAAAAGAACCGCTTGCAAAAGGCTATTGGGGCGCAGCAAATATGATTTTGGCAAAATTTGCGTTTTTTCCCCTTACCAAACTTTCGCTATTTCAAACAGGAAGACAAGCGTTGCAACAGGCAATAAAAAGTGCGCCAAATGTAACAGAATTACGTTTTTTACGTTTAAGTATTCAGCAATCTGCCCCAAGTATCT
>JAAFHL010000377.1:3035-5068 GCA_013298365.1 Bacteroidota bacterium
CGTATAAAGAAAATATTGAAGAAGATAAAGCCTTTATTTTAAAGCATATAGCACAAGAAGAAGCCATTATTCAAACTGCTTTCAAAACTTTTTGTGAAAAATATGATGTTTAAACAGTATTTTTGCCGCTAATATTTCTTTGTTATAGATAACATTCAATGCTTTCAATATTCCGTTTATAAAAAATGAATACAAACGCTGACACAATTTCGCCATTATGTACCACTATTTTTACCCGAAAATGGGTGTGTCCTACTGCAATCTCAATTCCTACTGCGGCTGTACAAATGCATAATTTTACAGGCATAGAATCTGTTCCTGCTAACTTGTGGGACGCATTGCTTTGTGATACTACTTGTTTTTTGCAAAAAAACTACCTTATGGCGATTGAAGAAGCGATAGGCGGAAAAGAAAATTTTCGTTATTGTGTGGTAACGCAAAACGAGAAAACGGTCTTGATTGCTGCTTGTCAAATTATCAAATTTGATATAAAACAGACTTATAATTATACGCAAGATGTAGAGCAAGCCAAAACTTTGTGGAAAAAGATAAAAAATGGGGCAGCAAATCAATTTAAGCAATTTGCCGAAAATATTGATGTTCAACTATTAGTGTGTGGAAATACCTTTCTTTCGGGCGAGTATGCTTTTATGTATCATAGCGATTTTTCGGAGCAAGAAGCTATTAGTTTGTTGGCAGATGCCTTGGAAAATTTGCGCAAAGAAGAATCTCGAAAAGGCAAAAATATCCGGGCAATTTTGGTAAAAGATTTTTTCTTAGATGCAGAACATCCTGCAACTTTGTTCAATGAAAAAGGCTATCATACTTTCAAAGCTGAGCCTATTATGCACCTTGCTATCCCTTCGGAATGGAAAATCTTTGAAGATTATGCAAATGTGCTTTCGTCCAAATATAGACAAAGATTGAAAAGTGCCTATAAAAAAAGCCAAGTTTTGACAAGAAAAGAAATGACTTTGGCAGAAATGGAACAATGGAATGATAAAATGTATTTTTTCTTTGAATCTGTGGTCAAAAAAGCAGGTTTTAATTTAAAAGAAACCCCTAAAAGCTATTTTCTTTCCCTCAAAAAACATTTGGGAGATGCTTTTTCTGTATATGCCTATTTCAATGGCGAGGAACTAGTCGCATTTATGTCAATGATTTGCACCCCTAATCACTACGAAGGACATTTTTTGGGCTTTGATGAAACGACAAACCATGAGTACAAAATGTATATGCGTATGTTATATGACATGATAGATATTTCTATACAAGGAAAAACGCCTTTACTTAACATGGGTAGAACGGCTTTAGAAATCAAAACTACTGTAGGGGCTGTGCCACAAGAAGCAAATTTGTATCTAAAAATATGCAATCCTTTATTCAATCGTCTGGCTACGCCTGTGATGCAAAGCATTAAAACAGAGCCTTTTGTGCAGAGACATCCTTTCAAAGGGGGAAAAGAAGAAACTGAAGCCTAAACGAATATTTCTCATGTTAGGGTAAAAATGTATCCGCTTTTTCCTTAAAAAGGGAAACTTGTACAGCGTTTTATAGGTTTGTTCTTTTCAAAATCTTGACGTATCTTTGCGCCCAATCATTTATAACCAGCATTATGAGGCATACAATAAAGACTTTATCATGGGCGATGCTACTCCTATTTTTCTATGCTTGCGGCGCAACGAGTTACACTTTGGCAGGCAAAACGCACGCAGCTACTTTTATCATTAATCCAAGCGATTTGTATTCTACGTATGAGTTTTCAAAATCTGACCGCAAAGAATTGCTTGCGCAAGGCTTCAATGATGACCTGATTAGAAATATTGAAAAAATGGCTAATGAGACAAACTGGCCTACGGCTATTTCCAATTTAGATGGGCGTTTTCAGCTAAGAGACCAGTTAAAACATTATAAAGCCTTTAAAATTGCCCAAATTGGCGCAGGTGAGAAAGCGATTGTGGCAATTCCTGCGGCTCAAAACAAAAAAATGCCACAGAATATGCGTCCAATAAAAGATATTTTTTTTATTATGG
>JAAFHL010000383.1 GCA_013298365.1 Bacteroidota bacterium
CCATCTATAAATGAGATACAAAAGTAGTCATTTTACCCCATTCTGCCTAAAATTTCTACACATTTTTGAACTCTTAGCATTTCTATAAAGCAAAAAATCAAAAAAAATCCCGTTAATTTGCAGCCTAAAAAACAATACAATGTTTAGAATTGGTTTTGGATATGACACACATCGCCTTGTAGAAGGGCGAAAGTTGATACTTGGCGGGATAGAAATTCCGCATAAAACAGGTTTGTTGGGACATTCTGATGCAGATGTCTTGCTTCATGCGATTTGTGATGCCTTGCTTGGGGCGGCAAATTTGCGAGACATTGGTTTCCACTTTTCGGATACCGATGCACAGTTTAAAGGCATAGATAGCAAAATTTTGTTGCAAGAAAGCTATCGTTTGGTTAAAGAAAAAGGGTATGTGCTGGGCAACATAGATGCAACGGTGGTGGCAGAAAAACCCAAAATAAACCCACATATTCCGCAAATGCAAGCCATTATCGCAGAAATATTGGAAACAGACATTGACAATATTTCGTTAAAAGCAACCACAAATGAGAAAATGGACGCACCGGGTCGGGAGGAAAGTATGGTGGTTCATGCGGTGGCGTTGATTGTGAAAAATAAGTAACTGTTTAGCATTGCTTCATTTCACGCACAGTTCGGCAACGCTCACTGTAAGAGATTTTCGCAGATAAAAGCAGATTTTTGCAGATAAAACGCCTAATTTGCGTAAATCTGCGGTTCAATCTGTGTTTATCTGCGAGAACCTAAACAATTCCAAAAAATCAATTTTCTAATGAAAAAGTGAATAACTATACGCCAATCCAATTGCGACACTATTAAAATTGTCGCCAGATTTCACTTTTTCTGCACCAAATCTTTCGGTAAAACGAGTTCTTAACGGCTTTACCATAGAAGTTGCACCCGTCATAAAAACTGTATCTATTTGGTTGTCAGCTATTTCATATTTTTCTAAAAAAGAAGTCAGATATTTGTCAATTTTATCCAAATCTTTTTGAATGATTTTGTGTTGAAAATCGGCTAAGGTGATGACTTCATCAAAATCTATATCGGCTTCGTGGAAAGCAAAAGTAGATTGTGGCGCATGAGAAAGTTCTATTTTCGTTTTTTCGATACTTTGCGTCATTTTGTAGCCTAAATTATGCTCAATCAAAGACATCAAATTTTTGAGTTGTGGCTTTTTGCCAGAAAGATTGTAATAGGCTCGCACTTCATTTTTGATTTTGTAGGAATCAAAAAAATTCATTTTTTCCCAAGAACAAATATTGAAGAAAAAAGAAGCAGGAAGGGGCAACCATTTTCCTGGACTTGATTGATATTCAAGCCCTTTGCCAAAGTAAGGCGTTCCTCTGTCCCACATCAAAGACGCATCAAAATTGTCGCCACCAATGTAAATACCGCCTTGTGCAATCATGTCTTCTTTCCGATTTGCTTTGCCAATCGAATCAGGGCTTAATCTCATCAAGGTAAAATCGGACGTACCGCCCCCAAAGTCTGCGACTAATACCAATTCTTCTTTTTCCAATTTTCGCTCGTAGGTAAACGCTGCGCCAATCGGTTCCATCTGAAAAACGATATTTTCCAAACCTGCTAACTTTGCAGCTTTACCCAATCTTTCCTCTGCAATCGCATCTCTTTCAGGCACTTCGTCAAATACCACAGGTCGCCCCATGACAGCCGTTGTAATCTTTTCGCCCAAAAAAGCATCAGCTTGCTTTGTCAGATTTGAAATAACTAAGGAAACTAACTCCTCCGCCGTAAAACGTTTGATATTGACTTCCGTATCTTTGAAGCTATGATTTGGCAATATTTTTTTGATAGATTTCATAAAACGCCCCTTCATGCCACAATCTATATAGTTTTCGATGGCTGTTTCGCCAATAAAAGGGACAATCGTATCGCCTTCTGGAAAAAACAGCAACGAAGGCGTTGTAAATAACTTAACTACTTCGTTTGTATTTGTATCTAAAATGGCTAAAGTAGAATTTGTTGTGCCGAAATCTATGCCGTAAATGTATTTGTTTTCCATGAAATTTTTTTTTGAAGGTTCTCGCAGATTTTCGCAGATAAAGAACGCAGATTTTCGCAGATTAGATTCTTTATCTGCGAAAATCTGCTATCATTTGCGAAAATCTGCGTGAAAATCTATGCCGCCTGTGGCGTAATCTCCGCCAATTTGCTTTGCGCATAATCTCTACTTATCTTAAACTCAACATCTTCGCTATGTGGCATGTCGTACATAATATCGGTCATAATATTTTCGATAATCGAACGAAGTCCCCTTGCGCCAAGTTTTAACTCATCTGCTTTATCTACGATGAGTTCTAATACGCCCTCTTCCAAAATCAATTCTTTGCCTTCAAGGGTAAAGATTTTTTGATATTGACGAGTGATTGCGTTTTTAGGCTCGGTCAAGATGCGAAGCAAAGCCTCTTTATCCAAGGGATTGAGGTGCGTAATGACAGGCAAACGTCCGATAATTTCAGGAATAAGTCCGTATCTACGCAAATCCATGGGCTGAATAAAACGATATAAATTAGTGGCTTTGGTGGCGTTTCCATTTTTTTCGCCGCTAAAACCTATACTTTTGGTAGCAAGACGACGAGAAATGTGCATTTCAATGCCTTCAAATGCGCCTCCACAAATAAACAAGATATTTTTTGTATCTATTTGCACCAAACTTTGTTCAGGGTGTTTTCTGCCTCCTTTTGGTGGAACTTGCGCCAAAGTACCTTCAAGTAATTTTAACAAGCCTTGTTGAACACCTTCGCCACTTACATCACGTGTAATAGAAGGATTGTCCGATTTACGAGAAATTTTGTCTATTTCATCTATATAAACGATACCCCTTTGTGCTTGTGCCACATCATAATCTGCTTCTTGTAGCAAACGCACCAAAACGCTCTCTACATCTTCGCCCACATACCCTGCTTCTGTAAGTACCGTTGCATCTGCGATACAAAAAGGTACATTCAAGATTTTGGCAATGGTTTTTGCTATCAAGGTTTTGCCTGTTCCTGTTTGCCCAACAAGGAGAATATTGCTTTTTTCCAATTCCACCTCATCATCATCTGCCCCTTGATTCATGATACGCTTATAATGATTATAAACCGCAACAGCAATCACTTTTTTTGCTTCATCTTGCCCAATGACATATTTGTCAAGATGTGCTTTGATTTCGTGTGGCTTAGGCACATAGCCAAATTCGGGGACAGGCGACTCCATTTTGAAGGTATCATCAATCAAAAATTTGGCTTGAATCACACAGTCATCACATATATGTGTGCCATTCATACCTGCGAGTAACATACGCACTTCATCTCTTTTTCTGGCACAGAAAGAGCAAGTAATACTTTTTGCCATTGGTGGTTTGTTCATTTTTTCTGACTAAAAATGCAGATAATAGCAGACAACACAGATAAAAAGAGCTGCGTTATCTGCTATTATTTTCTTTCTGCAAGGAATATTAGATTTATTGGATATCTTGACTTTCTGGCTTGTCTTGATTATATGCGCCACGTTTTTTAGAAACATGAATTTCATCAATCAATCCATACGCTTTTGCTTCTTCGGCACGCATCCAGTAATCTCTGTCAGAATCTTCCCAAACTTTCTCCTCTGTTTGACCAGAATGATGCGCAATAATGGTATAAAGTTCTTTTTTCAATTTTTGGATTTCGGTGTGCATAATCGCAATATCAGAAGCCTGTCCTCTTGCACCACCCAAAGGTTGATGAATCATGATGCGAGAGTGATACAAACCTGAACGCTTGCCTTTTGCGCCTGCACATTGCAATACAGCTCCCATAGAAGCCGCCATGCCTGTACAAATTGTGGCTACATCTGGCGCAACAAGTTGCATTGTATCATATATACCAAGCCCTGCATATACAGAGCCGCCAGGAGAGTTGATATACATAGAAATATCTTTGGCAGCATCAACGGATTGTAAAAACAATAATTGTGCTACGACAATGTTTGCTACATAGTCGTCAATGCCTGTGCCAAGAAAGATAATTCTATCCATCATAAGGCGAGAAAATACGTCTAAAACGGCTGCATTCATTTTGCGCTCCTCTACGATATTTGGAGTCATACCCAACATACCATCATTGAAAGCGGCTGTATAATCGTGCATCACCATGCTATTGATACCCAAATGCTTGGTTGCGTATTTTTGAAATTCGTTAGCTGGAAACATTTTTTAAATGAAAAATTAAGAATGAGAAATTAAGAATTTAGTTTACGCTGTTCAATAAGTTTGCCAAGTTTTTTTGAGGACAAAGTGGCAGTAAAATCAGTTATCAGTGAACAGTTATCAGTCATCAGAAACTAATTATGCTAATTGATATACGTATTTATTGTTTTATAGAGAGAAATAAGGAAGAAGAAATCATAATATGTTCCCTTTTTCCTTATTTCCTTATAAATTACCTTCTTCTTAAATTATTGTTGTTATTATTTCTCGTATTATTTGTACCTCCACGATTATTACTGTTACGATTTTGGGGTGGTGGCATTTTTTTCTGTGGCGGTGGTGGCGGCGTTTTTTGGTCTGCACGTTTCACAATAGGTTGCGGAGTATCATTGTGAGGTGGCTCATTATGAACTGGCTCATTATGAGGTGGTTCATTACGAGGTGGTTCGTTACGAGGTGGCGCATTACGCAAGATAGGTTTTTCAGGCATCTCTTTGCGAGGTGGCTGATTTTTAGGTATTTCCCTGCGTGTAAGCTCTTGCTTTTGCGGTTCATTTCTTACAGGGGAATCTTTACGTACAGGTTCATTTTTTGGGGCATCTCTGCGTATAGGTTCGTTTTTAGAAATCTCCCTGCGCAGGGGTTCATTTTTTGACACCTCTCTGCGGACAGGCTCGTTTTTCGGTGCATCTCTACGCACAAGTTCGTTTTTCTGCCCCTCTTTACGTACTTGCGGCTTATTGCCTTTTAACTCTAAACGATTAGGTTTTTGTTCACGATTTCTGTCCCTAC
>JAAFHL010000378.1 GCA_013298365.1 Bacteroidota bacterium
TAGATGCAGGTACATATCGTATTTCCTTTACTGCTCCCGCAGCTTATAGTTTTACCCTTGCAAATCAAGGAACAGATGAGGCAAAAGACAGTGATGTTGATGGTACAGGAAATGCCCCAATTTTGTTGCTTGCAGCAGGTGAATGGAATGACAAAATAGATGCAGGTATGTACATTACTGCTTTGGTAAATCCTGTAACAATAGGCGATTTTGTTTGGATAGATAGCAATAACAATGGTGCGCAAGATGGTGGAGAAGTAGGAATGCCTGGCGTTACGGTTACTTTATATGATAATTTGGGACTTGTGCTTCAAAGTACAAGCACTGATTACCAAGGACATTATTATTTCACAGGCGTTGATGCAGGCGATTATACCATAGAATTTAGCAACTTGCCCATATATTATGATTTTACTGCGCAAGATAATGCAGGTGATGACAACATAGATAGTGATGCCGACCCACATTCTGGTCGTACAGATGTTTTGACCTTGGTGGCAGGACAGACTTTATTCAATGTTGATGCAGGAATTAGCACGCTTACAAAGGCTGCACTTGGCAATTTTGTTTGGTTTGACAATGATGCAGATGGCTTACAAAACAATAGCCCACAAGGGATTGCTGGTATTACCGTTGTGTTACTAAATATGAGCAATACGCCTATCATTTCCGCAATTACTGATGCAAATGGTTTTTATTTCTTCCCAAATGTAGCCCCTGCAACTTATAGGATTCGCTTGAATAATCTCCCCACAGGAACAAAATTCACTGTGCAAAATATGGGAACAGAAGATGTTGATAGCGATATAAATCCGACAACAGGCATAAGTGATGCGCTTACTTTGGCAATCGGTCAAGTACATTTAGACCTTGATGCAGGTTTTGGAACGCCGATTTCAAGTACCCTTACAGGTTATTTTTGGTACGATTATATTACGGCTGCTTTGCCTACAAATATGAATGGCTTGCAAGATGTAGGTGAAAAACCTGCGGCAGGGGCAACTTTGGGCTTGTATGACATCACAGGCGCAACTTTGCTTTCGACAAGTGTTACGGCTGCAAATGGCAATTATGTATTTTCAAATCTTACAAATGGCACTTACACCATTAAGGCAATCGCTTTGCCGCTTGGTACACGTTTCACAATCGCTAACGCAGGTGGTTTGAATGATAGCACAGACAGCGATTTTGTGGTAGCTACCGCAGATGCTGGCAATTATTTGTTAGGCATTGGACAAAACGTGGAAGGTGCAGACGGCGGTTTGATTCCCCCTGCAACTGCGCAAGGAATCGCTTTCAATGATGGAAAACCGAATACTATCAATACAGCAGATGGTATCCGCAACTATCCTATTCCTACGGATTCGGGTTCGGGCATAGATTTGGGCTTGGGCAATGTGATTGTTATTTTGTTAGACGAAACAGGAACGATTGTAGCAAGTACTCGCACAGATGATACAGGACAATATCGTTTTGCGGGTATGGAAGCAGGGAAAGTGTATAATATGGCATTTGAACCCAATTCTGGGAACTGCGTCCTCTGCGATTTCACCTTGCACAATGCCGAAGTAGGCAATGATACAACAGATAGTGATGTTGATACAACTTTTACCATCAATTATTTAGCACAAGTATTTGCCTTGACAGATTCTGTAAAAAATCTATTACCTTACGAAAATCGCAAATTTATAGATGCAGGGTATCGTTTGCCAGGCAGTGCTTTCCCGGTGGAATTGACTTCGCTCAATGCTGAATGGAAGGGCGTTGATGGCTTTTTGACTTGGAAAACCGCAACAGAAACAAATAGCGAATATTTTTCGATAGAGCGTACACTCGACAATGGGCAGACCTTTACTTGGCTCGGAAATGTGCAGTCAAATGGCAATAGTACCGAAACAAAGTCATATAGTTTTACGGATATTGGCGTGAAAAACATTGCGCAAAACAGGGTATATTATCGCCTCAAAATGGTGGACATAGATGCTTCTTATAAATACAGTGAATTGGTTGAATTGCGAGTAGGCAATTTTACAGACAATATTTACTTCAATGCCTACCCAAATCCAACCACAGACTTGGCATATATAGACTATCATGTAACAGGGGCAAAAATTGTAGAAATACGGCTGTTGAATACGCTTGGGCAGGTTTTATATACCGAAAATATCAAAAATACGGAAAAACCACAGCAAATGCACATAGATTTGAGAGACCTCTCAGATGGTTTGTACTTTATTTATTTGGTTACCGAAAGCCGTACCCTTGTCCATAAGATACAAAAGAATTAAGGCTTGAATCGTGTTTATTTTTGAAAGAAAACCTGTCATTTATGAAAAGTGACAGGTTTTTCTTTTTTGCAATGGTTTTGATTTAGGGAAAATATAAAAAAACGCCTATTTTCTCCGCCAAAAAGCCTATATTGCCCCCAATTTTTAACACACAACATTCATTATGAGAACAATACACGACTGGCTATCTGCGTATGGTGTGAGTCATCAAAACGCTACAAACAAAACCATTCACTGGATTTGTGTACCGACCATTATGTTTAGCCTTATAGGGCTACTTACTGCTATTCCAAGCTATTACCTTCCGCTTTCGCCCTATCTGAACTGGGGCAGTATTTTCTTTATTGCGACTTTGTTTTTTTACTTGCACCTTTCTATTCCCATTTTTATAGGCTTTATTTTTGTAGGTGGCGCAATGGTATGGGGAAATATTCTGCTCAATGATGCAAAGATTATGCCTTTGTGGCAATTGTCGCTTATCCTTTTTGTGGTGGCTTGGATTGGGCAATTTATTGGACATAAAATTGAAGGCGAAAAACCCTCTTTTTTTGACGATTTACAATTTCTGTTGATTGGTCCTGCTTGGCTAATGAGTTTTGTGTTCCAAAAATTTGGGATAAAATACTAAGGAATGTATATGAAATAATATTCCACTTTTGAGTCTTACCTTAGTGTTCCTTAGCGGCTTAGTGGTTAAAATTCCACGCATTTTTTTGTCTATTAAACTTTTGGACTTCAAAATAGGTTATAGCTGAAAAATTACGCTTATGAATACACTCATTGCAGGTACAACAGCTCCTATTTTGGCGGGCAAAGACCAAAATGGCAAAGATATTTCCCTTTCTGATTTTAGCGGAAAAAAGGTCGTTCTGTATTTCTATCCAGAAGATGACACACCAGGTTGTACCATAGAGGCTTGCAACCTAAGAGACAATTATGCACTATTACAAAGTAAAGGCTTGATTATCTTGGGAATAAGTGCTGATTCGGAAACTTCTCATCAAGCATTTATCGAAAAATATAGTCTTCCTTTTCCGCTTATTGCCGATGTAGATAAAACATGGAGTGAAGCTTTTGGGGCGTATGGCGAAAAAAATATGTATGGTAAAAAATATATGGGAATCCATCGAGTTACTTTTTTGATAGATGAAAACGGCATAATTTCGCATGTGATTAAAAAAGTAAAAAAAGAAACCCATGCGGAACAGATTATAAGTTTATTGGGATTATAAGAAAAAGGTAACTATCTGATTTCTCGCAGATTTTCGCAAATTAAACCGCAGATTTTCGCAAATAAATACCCAATTTGCGAAAATCTGTGTTCTTTATCTCCGAAAATCTGCGAGAAACCAACGCTGTTTCAAAAAATTACTTTATGAAAGAAACATTACAAGCCTATATTCCCAAATTAATGGGCTTTTCACTCAATGCAGGCGGCATTTTATTTCCAAATTGGGCAGCTAATAAAGCTGTCAAAATCTTTTCTACCCCCAGAAAAGGGAAAATTAGAGAAAAGGATTTGCCCTTTTTAGAAGGCAGTACTCAGCACAAACTCAAATATCAAGACATTGATATTCAAACTTATATCTGGGAAGGTGAAGGACCTACGGTTTTATTTGTACATGGTTGGGAAAGTAATTCGGCAAGGTGGCGCAATTTTATCAAGAAATTCCGCCGCAAAAAATGTCGTGTAATTGCCGTAGATGCACCCGCACATGGGCAATCGGGTAGCGATATTTTCAATGCCATTTTATATGCACACTGCCTTGAAGTAGTTTGCAAGCAATATCAACCCGATATGATAGTGGGACATTCGGTAGGGGGCGTAAGCTCCATTTTTCTGCTAAGTCAAATCGCTACCGTTTCTGTAAAAAAATTGGTGGTAATGGCTGCACCTTCGGAATTGCCGCAAATATTTGGCAGTTTTTACCGCATTTTGGGCCTCAAAAAACATGTTTCTAAAGGCTTAGAAGAAAGATTTGAAACAAGATACAAATTTAAAGTAGCCGATTTCTCGCTACAATCTTTTGTCAAAACATTGACGATTCCAGGATTGGTAATCCACGATGAAGATGATGTAGTTGCGCCGTATATAGATGGCGTAAATATCACCCAAAACTGGCAAGGCGCACGTCTTTTTACTACAAAAGGTTTGGGACATTCCCTTAATAGTGAGGTCGTTACAAATGAGGTTTGCCGTTTTTTGTTGGAGGAGTGAGTGGTGTTAAGGCATCACATACACTTTATTTAACGACACTATTTTCCCCTCCTTGTCTCTATACATCACCACATAAACGCCAGAAATAAGTCCGTCTAAAATATCCTCCCAAGTATCATTTTGCAGCACTAAACACCCATGAATCAAGCTCCCCATCATATTATAAACCGTAATTTTTTGGATAATTTTTTCGCCAGAAATAGGATTTGTAATAGCAAAATCTTCGGAAAAAATCGCACTTTCTGGAGAAGTAGGAATGATTATCCTTTGCTTATAAGGCTGTGAAAAAACCGCAAATACCTCTGTTTTTTACCCAAACATCTAAGGTTCTACCACCCGAAAAAGGTTGCCAACTATTTGTAGAAGTAGCTTTCCATTCTATACTTTGACATCGACATAATGAATAGGTATCATTTTTTAGATTATTGAGTTTTCAGAGTTTTCAGCCTACAAAATTGAAAATCAATTACCGATTTTTAATATCGATATCAAACTATCCAAACTCCATTCATATATACCTAATAATAATTTCTT
>JAAFHL010000038.1 GCA_013298365.1 Bacteroidota bacterium
GACCAATTTATCACGAGGTATTTTTAAATCTACGTTTTTGAGATTATGCTCTCTTGCGCCGTATATTTCGAGAAAATTGTCTGTCATGTTACTTTTTTGGCTAAATTTGCGGCAAATATAATCATATTTTGAGACTTGTCCTTAGTTTTTTGGATATTTTGCGAAAAAAAATAGGAGTACACCTACTTACCCAAACAATGAAAAGGCAAAATTTACGGTTGTGAGATTGAAATGGTAAGAAAATGTCTGGTTACCGTTTTAGCGAAGAGGCTGTCCAAAAAGTAAATTGGGCAGCCTTTTATGTAGCGCATAAAAAATATATTTTATTCCATTTCCGCCTGTACAGCAGCATCTAATTGTGCAAAAAAGGCTTCTCCATATTTGCGTATAATTGCATCTTTTACAAATTTATAAACAGGAATCCCCTCTTTTTTGCCCCGCACACAAGCGGCTTTGCAAATATCCCATTCATCATAGTTAAGCGACTCCATTCGCTGTGTTTTATGCACACGAATCGGATATAAATGGCAAGAAATAGGTTTTTGAAAGGCAATTTTTCCATCAAAATACGCTTGTTCTATCGCACATAAAGCTACCCCTTTATCATCAAAACTTACATATACACATTCCGCATCATTGACCAGAGGCGTAGAATAGCCATATTCGGCATCATGCACGTATTCGCCCTGTATTTCTACGGACAAAATGCCATCATCTCGCATATAAGGTTTCACTTCGGGCAAAATCTCTTTCAAAATCGGTAATTCAGCATCTTCCAAAGGCGCACCGAGGTCGCCCCCTACACAGCAAGCTCCTTTGCATTTTGCCAAATCACAAGCAAAAAGCGTGTCTGTAACTTCGCCACTCACAAATATATCGTCTATGATGAATAAAGTATTTTTTTTCATGGAAACTGTAAATGTTTATTTTTAAAGTAATGAAGCGACTTATTTACCTGAATGGCATGTTCTAAGGAATAGTTTTTTAAGACCTCCATCATAAAATCATTAGGCGTAAGAAAATTTTTGGGTATCATTTTCTCAAAGGTTTCTTTTCCCACCTTTTCTGTATCTATGAATGTTTTTATCTTGAATTTATCTAAGTAAATCGTATTAATTCCCGCCAAATACCAACTTTCTATCTCCTCTTTTACTACGACAATTCTATCTATTTCGAGGATATTCCCATATTTATTTTGTAGGTTTTGTTTCCGTTTTGTTATACATAAATCATTATTACCTCTTGAATCCATATCACACAAAAACAAATATTCAAATCCTTCTTTTGGCTTACAAGTATTGACTATTTTGGCAACATCTCCTTTTGTCATAACAGCATATTTTATAATCTTGATAAAATGAAAATGTGTCTGCAAAATGGGATTAACTATCTGGTTTACAAATCGTTCGTCGTCTATGCCTTCCACGAATATAAATAGTTGTTTGTATGACATGATGCTTAAATATCTAAAAGATTTTGGGTAAATAATTGGTCTATTCCCAGCTCATTTTGCAGAAAAGCATGTACCATTTCTTGCTCTACAGGCTTACTAATAGTCGCAAACCCTTGTGCATTTCTCGAAATAAGAAACAAATCTTCAAGTTTTGTATGCTTCAAAATTTCCGGATTATGCGTTGTAATAATGATTTGCTTGTTTTGCGAAGCTTCATAAAAATATTCCATTATTTTCGCAATAAGGGCAGGATGAATACCTTGCTCAGGTTCTTCAAAAATGGCGAGATTTCTATGCTCAAAAAAAAGTGCAACTACCATAGCCGTTATAGCAATCGTTCCATCAGACAACAAAAAACTAGGAATATTTCCAGCATGTTGATAGCTTTCCTTTACCTTAAATAACAAAGATTTATCATAAAATTTATCTACGCCCATTTGCTTGATATAAGGCAAAATATCGGACAATAAATTAGAAAACTGCCTTGTTTTTTCTTTGTCTTCTAAGATATTTTTAAGCACAATTGCCAAATTTTCGCCATTTTCTGCTAATTCTACTTTGCCTGTGATTGGGCTACTTTGCTTTGCTTTTTTGAGGTCGAAATCGTAGATGGCGAAGTTGAAAAAGTCGTTTGATAGTAAAGAGGGATATTGTTCTATGATTGTTTTACGTTTGTAAATATTTTCTTCCTTTCCCACTTTTCGCAAGTAGAATTCTATTTCTCCTAAGAAAGAGCTATACATAGACACATCTATTGGGTTGTCAATGCTATCATTAATTCCCTCTTGATTTTTTATTTTTGTAAGTAAACTTTTATTAAAATTTGTAGAAGATGATACTTTCCCTTTTACTAACAAAATAGAAGATTCATAATTGCCTAATTTTTCACTTAATACATGTTCTTCTAAAAAACCTTTATGTATGATTGAATCAAATACTATTTCTTCTTTAAGTAACTCATATTTGTTTTGTTTTTTAGGAATAATTTCGATTGTATATACTTTTATCAAAGTTGAAATATCAAATATCCCATCAAATAAAAAATGATTATAAAACTCATTCTTAGGTTCAAAATATATCTCAATTCTTATCGGTTTATTTTCCTTTTGATTCAAATTTCTTAAATACTCAATCCCACCTCTCAACGAGAGGGCATTTTCAATTCCATAATTTTTAATGTCTTGTACAAATGACAAAGCCTGAATAAAATTAGATTTGCCAGCCGCATTTGCGCCAACTATCACATTCATCTTACCCAAATTCACTTCTACAGATTCAAAATTTTTGAAATTAGAAAGGATTATTTTATTGATTAACATTGTATTACAAGAAATTAATGATTTTAATTTCCCTTTCTACATGTCATTTCTCTAAGAAATGACATGTAGAAAGGGGAATTACGCCTTATTTTGTATAAAAACCTTTTCCTGTCTTATCGCCCAAATGCCCTGCTGCCACCATTTTTTTCAACAAAGGACATGGTGCATATTTCGGATTGCCAAAACCCTCGTGCAATACATTTAAAATAGCGAGACACACATCTAAGCCAATAAAATCCGCCAAACGCAAAGGACCCATCGGGTGTCCCATGCCCAATTTCATCACAGAATCTATCTCCTCTACGCCCGCAACGCCTTCATATAAAGTGTAAATTGCCTCATTTATCATTGGCATCAAAATGCGATTTGCCACAAAACCTGGATAGTCATGCACCGCAACAGGCTCTTTTTGAAGGTCTTGCGAAAGTGCTACAATGTCATTTTTCACTTCTTCCGAAGTATCATAACCTGTGATAATTTCCACCAACTTCATGATAGGCACCGGATTCATAAAGTGCATACCAATCACTTTTGAACTGCGTTTTGTTTGCGCACCCAACATCGTGATAGAAATAGAAGAAGTATTTGTAGATAAAATCGCATGTTCTGGCGCATGTTCGTCCATAGATTTGAAGATTTTGATTTTCAAATCTACATTTTCGGTTGCTGCTTCTACCACAAGGTCTCTGTCATTTACACCCGTAGCAAGGTCTGTAATGCAGGTAATATTTGCCAAAGTTGCCGATTTTTGTTCTTCCGAAAGGCTGCCTTTTTTCACTTGTCTATCCAAATTTTTGCCAATCGTAGCAACGGCTCTATCTAATGCAGCCTGAGAAACATCAATCAAATTGACGTTATAGCCATTCATTGCGAAAACATGTGCAATCCCGTTGCCCATTGTACCTGCGCCAATTACAGCTACTTTTTGATATGTTGAAATCATAATTTTGGGAAATATTAGTAAATTTGGCTGCAAAGATAGGCTTTTTGGCTATTTTTCCCTAAAAAAACAGGAATAGATTTACCTTTTCTTACAAAACTACCCTAAAACCCAAATCATAATTGTTGCTTTCACCGCTTACCCAGCCACGCCAAGCACATCTACATGCACCGTCCCCAGAGAGCCAACTTCCGCCACGCATGATATAATATTTTGAAACGGTTCTATTGCAAGGGTTATCTGTTTCACTTTTTGTATAATAGTTGCTTTCATAATAATCCAAACACCATTCCGACACATTCCCTGACATATCGTATAAGCCAAATTTATTGGGCTTTTTCTTGCCCACAGGCTGCGTTTTTTGCGCAGAATTGCCCTTATACCAAGCTACTTCTTCCACATTTTCGCTGCCTGCATACTTATATTTTTCAGCCGAAGCCCCCGCCCTTGCTGCATATTCCCACTCCGCCTCGGTAGGTAAACGATACGCTTTGCCCGTTTTTTCTTTCATTTTGAACAAAAAAGCCTCTATTTCCCTGCGAGTAACCCACTCAATAGGGCAGTCATCGCAATTTTTGAAAAAACTTGGCGCACCGCCCATCACCTGCCGCCATTGCGCTTGTGTAACTTCATATTTCCCCATTTGAAAAGCAGCAATGTTCACTTTATGCACAGGCATTTCTTTTTCTTGGCATTTGCCGTCTGCTTCTGTGCAGCCCATATCAAAAGTCCCCGCAGGAATTGCCAGCATTTGCCCTTCAAAAGGGTCTTTAAAGGTTTCGGAGTTGGTAGAATTGCATTGTAAGAAACATAAACTAACAATACAGCATAAAGATATGTATTTGTTTAACATGGTATTATTTTTTATAGATGAGAAAAAAAGCCAACAATCCCCCTAGCATAAGTCCAACTATTGCGCAAAAAAGTCCACCCGCTTCATAGCCCCTCAAGCCTAGAAAAGGAAAAAAGCCATAATTTCCGCCATACCAAGCCCCGAATAATAAGCCCAAGATAGCAAAAACAAGACTTGATGCCATTGTAATAAGGATTGTTTTCATCATTTTGTACGTATTAATATGATAAATGATGGGACAAATATAGCATAAATATTTCCTACTGTAACGAAAAAAGTGCTGATTTAAGGACTTTTTTATTTACAGCTAGCATTTTTTTTCATAAAAACTAACGAAATACAAAACAGCTTACGTGTATGTATTTGAAAGAGAAGTAAACACATTTTAATACATCACATTATGAAAATTCGTATTTCATTATTAATCCTGCTCATTATTGGTACAGTAGCCTGTCATCATAAAGTATGCAATTTTGTGGCATTTCGTCCATTGAGTGTTCAAATTATTCCTGTTCCTCTCAATAGCCTTGACAGCATTTCGGGTGCAGAACATACGGATTCTATGTATTTGAATGTATTTTTTCAGGGCGAAATAGTAGAAACGTGCGCCGATTTGTCCTTTCCTTCATTTTCCTTGGGAGGTGAGGCGATGGCACTTGCTATCATGCCAACCCATTTTGAAAAACCACTAAAATCTTTTGAAATCACCAGTAATCAAGCCTTTAATGATATTCCCGCAGGGCAATCGCTCAAAAGTAAATTGTGGGGAATGTTGTATGCAGGTGCAGAAAAACAAAGTGTAGATACTTATTTGCAACCTTTTATGGAAGAAAACAATACAAATTTGGTGAGTAGTACTAGTTTTCTTTTTCAATTTAGCGAAAGACCCGAAATTTTGAATCAACAATTCAATGTTGTGTTTACCTTTAAAGATGGGCGCAGATTTGAAATGCAGAATGTGCCTGCGGAATGGAAGTAACTTTTTTTCTACCATATAAGGCATATAAGGACATATAAGGTATCATTTTAATATTTACGTTTATGAAAATAATAGCATTTTTTCTTTGTTTTTGCTTACTCATAAGTGCTTGCAAAAATGTTCCCCCAGTCAATTTAAACGAAGTTGGCAATGAAGTTGAAGCCCCCAAAGATTATACAATAGACATTGACAATAATGGACAAGATGATTTTGAAATCAATTACAAGGAATTGCAAACGCTTGATTTACCGCCTTCTGGAGGAGGCATCAATGGCGAAATGCGTTTTATTAACAATGGTGCGTTTTTTTGCAAAATATATGGCGCATATTCCGAGTGTTTGTTTTTGTCAAAAGGTGATAGCATAAAAACCGATTTGGCAACTAATAACTGGAATTATTATCCAGTGAATTTGATAAGCATCGGCTGGCGAAATGGCAAGTGGGACAAAAATTGGTTTGTAAACGCAAGTGTTTCAAGCGATTATTATTTGGGCTTTAAGCTGCAAGATAAATTGGGTTATATGAAATTGGATTTGAATACAGAAACAGGCAAAATTACGGTTTTGGATTCAAAAATGACAAATGATACTTTTTTAATTATACCATAAATTTAACAACACACTAACATGAAAAAAATAGCTATTACATTGAGCTTATGTTTGCTCCTAAATGCGTGTAAACAAGATGCTTTAGACCCGTCAATCAAAACACCCAAAAATTGCAAAATAGATATTGAAAATGATGGTGTTAATGATTTTGAAATCATCTATTCACTTTCTACGAGAGAAAATGCAGGAATGACTGAAAAAAGAATTGAGGGTAAGCTACTTCCTTTGGCTAATACTTTTTACCTCATGTCTCCACATCTTGTTGGTCTTCCTGTCCTATTTTTAGCGGCAGGAGATAGCATTAACCGAATTAGTTCACAAGATACTATTCGTGGGAGAATATGGGGAAGCTATACCAATACGGTAATAGGCATTAATGGCATTAATGATTCATGGGACGACAACTGGCTGGTAGTTTCTGCATCAGAAACGAATAATTATAATGCTTTTAAGCTGATTCGAAAGAACAAAACCAAAATAGGCTATATGAAGTTGGATTTTGATACAAAAACGGGGGAAATTAAGGTATTAGATTCCAAGCTAACAACAGACGATTTTTTAATTATTGAATAACAAAATCATGAAAAATATCATCATTTATTGCTTATTCCTCGCTACATTTGTAGGATTAGCAGCATGTGGGACAAACAATGTAAAACCTTGTCCAGACAAAAGTATCAAGCACAATAATGCTTGTACAACCGATTGTCCTGGCGTAAAAGCCTGTAATGGCAAAACCTATTGCAACGAATGTGAAGCCGCAAGAGACGGTTTTTGGGTAGAGTAAGTTTTTTTTAAATTAATAGTTTTTCATCACTCAGAATTTGACAATTCCACCACACATATTATCTGCTTGCCTGCAAAACGATACAAAAGCGCAATCTGCTTTGTATCGCTTGTGCCATGCACATTTGATGCGCATTGGCTTGCGATATAGTGGGGGCGACCGACAGGCAGCTTTGGCAAATGTGAATATGGCGTTTTTGAAGGTTTTGCAGAAATTGGAAACCTATAAGAGCCATATTCCTTTTGAGGCGTGGATACGGCGAATTATGATAAATGTGGTGATAGATGATTTTCGGGCGCAAAAGAGTTATCAAGCCAATATTCAACGGCAGGACATGGAAACAATTTCGCAGCAGGAAACCTATTTTGAATGGAACGAGGCAGAAATTCGCTTAGATGCGGCAGATATTCAAGCCCTTATCGGCAAACTACCGCCTGCTACTGCACAGATTTTCAATATGTTTACTTTTGATGATTACACACATCGAGAAATTGCGGTAGAGTTGGATATAACCGAAAGTGCGTCTAAATGGCATGTGGCAAAGGCAAAAACGATTTTGAAACAATTAATAATTAATAATGAAAAATTAATAATTGAAAACCAATAAAAAAATCTGCGATAATCTGCGGTTAAATCTGTGCAAATCTGCGAGAAATTAAGTGAGAAACATGAAAGATTCAAACAAAAACTGGGAAGAACAAATGAAACAAATTCTTGATGAACAAGAAATTGTTTTTGAGGAAACAGACTGGAAAGCTGCGCAAGCACTGATTCAGGCTGCGAATCTGCATGTTCCTACCGAAAAGAAAAGTAGGAAAGGGCTAAGATGGTTTTGGACTGTCCTTGTAGGAGGGATTTTGTTTGGATATATGGTAGGAAGTGGGCATTTTACAACGAATAAAGTAGTCGCAAAAAACGAGTATTTACCTAAAAATGAATTGATTACGAAAACAGAAAAGGCGCATAAAATAAATACTCATGCTTTGGCTTTAGCCAAAGAAGCTGCACCTTCGGCTAAAGCTGAAGCATCGATAGCGCAGTCAAAAGTTTCCCCTATTCAAACGACAAAAATCGCAGAAAGTGTGAATATGATTCCTTTTTCCCCAATAAATAAAGCCGCTATTTCTGATGAAAATATCGCAAAAGAAGCAGTAAAACAAGATGAAAATACAGCAAAACAAGACGAATTTATGGCGCAAACAGAAACAATTTTGGATAATAAACAAGTCAGAAATCGTTCTTGGAGAAATATGAATGGCGTTCAAGCAATCGCTTTACAACAAAGTAAATTAGACCTAAAAGAAGATAAAAAACTTATTATCAATCCATTAGAAAACAAAAAATTAGCTTCTTTTTTCCATAAAATATCAGGAAATGTATCTGCTGGCGCAGCATATAGTCAACGTCCTTATATCAATTCTACTTTTTATGGCGGAATAAATATGAGCTATTCTCTTTCTCCCAAATGGAAACTGAATCTTTTTGCCAATTATTCGGAGAGGAAAGTAGATTTCACCATGCCAAATACAGTTAACTTTGGCGCACAAGGGAATGTATTTAATAATAACAGCTTAGACACCATAGCTGACTACACAAATACAAGTAACTCGCAGCCTATTTCATTAGGTTCACAGATTATAACTACGGAGCAAATATACCTTCGTGCAGCACGCTATGTAGGCAGTGGAATAGGCGTTTCTTTTCAGCACAAAAGACATGATTTTTTTGTCAATGCAAGTTATCATTATTTGCTCAATACACAAAGCAAATACACTGTAAATATAGCTGAAAATCAGTCGATTATATATCAAGACAGTAAAAGTATCTCAACCTTCCTTTCAGGAATCAATACGTCAGATATTAGTCTAGGGCTTGGCTATCAATATGCTTTGACCAGGAAAATTCAAGTTCAAATTGCCATAAATAAAGGCGTTAAAGACATGTCAAATGACAATTTCTATAATAACGCCCTAAAACACCGCAATTTTCAAGTGCAAACTGGTATTTCCTATCGTTTATTTTAGCATTATATCGCATTTTATCAAAAAAGTTTTACCTTTGCCGACATAATATTTTTACATCTATATTATGAAACGAAATGCGATAAAATACCTGTTCGTTTATACCACGCCCATTGTGGTGTTTTTATCTATCTATTTGACAAAAGGCTGGTCTTTTTTTGCCGTTTGTTTTCTTTTTATCTTCATTCCTTTGATGGAACTCATATTTAGTGGCTCTGACCAAAATATGGACAAAGCCACAGAAGAAGTCGCTAAAAATGACAAGATATACGACTTTTTACTTTATAGTTTAGTGCCAATTCAATATGCGCTTTTTGCTTATTTTTTATTTAAAATTGAAAAAAATGAGATAGCATTGTATGAAAAAATAGGCATTACGATTGCCTTAGGCATGTCTTGTGGCATATTAGGCATCAATGCAGCGCATGAGCTTGGGCATAGAAGCACTTGGTATGAACAGTTGATGAGCAAGATGTTGCTGCTGAGTTCTCAATATATGCACTTTTTCATAGAACATAATCGAGGGCATCACAAAAACGTTTCTACCCCAAAAGACCCCGCTTCAAGTCGTTATGGCGAAAGTTTGTATGCTTTTTGGCTTCGTTCTGTGCGCGATAGTTGGCTTTCTGCTTGGCATTTGGAAGCCGAAAGAATGAAAAGGAAAGATAAAAGTATATGGAGTTTTCACAATGAAATGATTCAATATACCTGTATTCAGGCAAGTAGTCTGATAATCATTGCTTTATGTTTTAGCCTAAGTACGATGTTGTATGGTTTAGCGGCAGCTACTTTGGGCTTTTTGTTGCTCGAAACCGTCAATTATATCGAACATTATGGTTTGACTAGAAAGGAAAACAATGGCATTTATGAAAGAACAATGCCCGTTCACTCTTGGAATTCTAATCATCCCTTGGGCAGGCTGTTGCTGTTAGAGCTTACTCGCCATTCTGACCACCATTTTTTGGCAAATAGAAAATATCAAGTTCTTCGTTACTTTGAAGAAAGTCCGCAAATGCCTACAGGTTATCCAGGCATGATGCTGTTGTCTATGGTGCCGCCCCTTTGGTTTTATGTGATGCACAGGCATATCGAAAAATACAAAAAAACGCAAGAAGGGCTTTCACTTGCCTGATTTTTAGCCTAAAAAAGGGCTTTTACAGGATTTATTTTCCCGTAAAAGCCCTTTTTATTTGAGATAAAGTTATTCAATAATCACCCCTGTTGCTTCAAAGGTAAGCTCTTTTGAAGGCTTTTTAAATTTCTTTTTTGCATCTGCCTCTGTCATGCCACCATCTACTGCATAATGACGCAATTCCTCCACAGGTGTAACATTGATATACGCTTTTCCTTCAATTGTTGCGGTTTTGCCTGTGCAATCTAAGGGCATAAAAAAGGCATAATCTTTGAATGTAATACGAACATCTTGACCTTTTTCGTCTTTTAAGGTCATCCAGCAACCTTTTTTCTTGCAAACGGCGGTAATAGGTGCTTTCACTTTTACGGGAGAAAGTTCCATTTTTTTGCCCATTTTCTTGTGCAATTCTGTCATAGAAATTGCGCCATCAGGGGTAATTTTTGCCCCAAAGTTGCCTGTTTGTTGTGCCGTAGCAAATAAGGCAATAATTAAAAATGCTGAAAATAAAATGTGTTTCATTGTTTGTGTTAATTTCTCGCAGATAAACGCAGATGGAGGACGCAGATTTTCGCAGATACAAATGGAATTATGTGTGTTTTCTGTAAATAATTACTGTAAATTGTTCGCCTTCTGTGTCATTAATAAATTCTATATGTGGATAATGTGCTAAAGCCCGCACAATTCCGCTTCCTATGCCTCGATAATCTACTTGTTCTGCAGCAATTGTAGCAAGAATAAAATTGCGTGATTTGCGAAGTCCTGATTTTATTTCATTGATAGTAAGACTATTAGGTAGTTTACCTGGACTTTTGATTTCGATACGATTTTGAAAAATGAAGATTTTAATACTATCATTGATAAAATAATCTCGATGAATGAGGGCATTTATTAATAGTTCGCTAAAAACAATCAAAGGAATTTCGGGTTCTCCAAGGCTGTTAAAACTCTTATTGCCTTGCACATAGTTTATTTTTGTCCAAATAAACTCATAAGCTCTTTTATAAAGTTCGGGCAATGTGCCAACAATATTTTCACTGCTTCTATAAACGGTGTCCGCTAATTCATTTCCTGCAAACCATACAGCAGCGATAAAAAACTGAGGAACAAGCCTTTGCATATTTTTCCCAAAAAGTAAAGCCCCTGCAATATTGAGTTTATTATCTTTTCCCAATCGGAAATTTAGGATATAATTCGCTATTTTTTCTTTTTCGCAAGGTTCATTAAATTTTTTTTCATAATAAGCCTGAAACCTGTCAAAATCTAAATCTTCATACGAACTATGTGGAATTAAGCGTTCTTCTGCATACATATTTCCGCTACTTTGCAGCAAACGAGATAAGTCTTCTTTACTTGTTACTTTGCGCTTGTCTGAACCATTTTTAACAAAAATAAGCCCATCTTTATCCATGTATGGCTTGTCGTCTGTACCTTCTGAAATCGTTGCAATAAGTATCTTTTTCGCTTGTACGCTTACTGTTTCTGTAACAATAATGATGGCACTTTTTACATGTTCATTTGCTGCTGTAGCCAACAAGTTGTTAATCCTTTGCAAATCAGCAAAAGAAAGCCCTGTAACCTCGCCTGTTTTGTCATTTACACCCACAATTATTTTGCCGCCTTTTGTATTAGCAAAAGCGACCATTTCTTGGGCAATACTTGCGGTATTTGTTATATTTTCTTTAAACTGAACCGTAGTTGTTTCGCCAGAACTTATGATATCTAATAAAATATTTTCGTTCATTATAACTCTTCCAATAAAATGGCTTCTTGAATCAGTTCTTTTAGCGAGGAAACAGGAATGTCATTTACCTCAAAAAAAGTAATGCCAGCGATTTGCTTTCTTCCTTTTGCAAGCAAAAGACCTTGTTCATTTGACATTTGATAGCCTTTGAGAAAACACATCTCAACTCCGCCTTGTTTGGTGGGATTGAGATAACAAAGCCATTTTTTCGATAATAAAATGGGATTTTGTAGTTGAGCTTATGACTAATATGTGGGTAATTGCAGAGCAAATTATGCAGAAATAGCATGATTTCATGCTGTTTTCCAACTTGATTTGCGACGAATGTTTCTACTGTCTTATTTTTTACCATATAAGGCACATAAGGACATATAAGTACTTTACTTAATGATAATTCCTTTTGCTTCTACGCTGATAGTTGCTTCGGGCTGTGTGTATTTTGCTTTTGCATCTGCCTCTGACATACCGCCGTCCATCGCTAAATGCCTCAACATATCTGGACTCAATTCATCATGGTAGGCTTTTCCTTCAAAAATAGCTGTTTTACCTACACTGTTTTTTGGCACTTTATAACTTTCACTGCCGCAAAAAACCATCATATTTTTGCCATCTTTCTCCACACTTAGCCAACAACCTGCCTTTTTGCAAACATCTGTGATTTTGCCTTCCAATTTCACATTGGCAATTTCTTTGTTTGTTCCGATTAATGAATCTAATTTTGCCACAGGTTGTGCGCCTTCTGCGGTGATTGCTGCCCCAAAACTGCCTGTACCGTCAGGATTGCCTACGGGTTTGCTATTGCAAGCCATCAATAAAATAGGCAATGATATGATAAATATTTTTTTCATATTTTATATTAAGAATTTTTCGCAGATTAACGCAAATTTAACCACAGATTTTTGGCATCTTTCATTTTGCTTGAAATAATGTTTACACTTTGCTGTAGCATACGCTTTAGCTTGTGTCAGAACATATTAACACAAGCTAAAGCGTATGTTACATTTCCCAAAAGTGTAAACTACTTATGAAAGATGTCAGATTTTCTGAGATTTTTCTGCGTTAATCTCCGATTAAATCTGTGAAAATCTGCGAGACACAAAGGTTATTTTTTCTCCGAAGGTCCTACTTCTCCTGCATGAAATGGGTCGCTTTCCACTTTTGTGGTAAGTTTCAACTGCACATTTTCTTGCATAGGGTCATTTGATTTTACGGTAATGGTTTTGATATTTTCGCCAATACGACCCGAAGAATCGAAAGTAGCAGTGATTTCAGAAGATTGACCTGGTTTGATAACTTTCTCTTTGGGTTCAGCAACGGTACAGCCGCAAGAACCTTTTGCAGATTCAATAATCAAATCACTTTTGCCAGTATTGCTGAAAACGTATTTATGTACCACTTTTTCACCTGCAATTACTGCACCTGCATTGTATTCCAAATGTTGGAAGCTGATTTTCGGCGCATTTGCTTTTTCTTCTTCGCTAAGCACTTTGTTAAACTCACCTGTGATGCTCAAACGCTTTTCTGCCCCAATTTTATCATCAGTATTGAGGATAAAATCTTTGTTAAACCTGCCAAATTCCGTTGCTTTGCTGCCATCTACCGTAATATGAATCACGCCTTCTTGTTCTGCTAACAAAGATTTTGGCAAATATTGGATATTCGTAAAGATTTTTTCATTTACCGCAAATTCCCCAAAAGTGATGGTCTCTTTGCCGGTATTTTTTACCCGAAAAGTCATTTGATGCGTTTTATCGGTATTCAACACCCCAATTTCTTCCGCCACTTTTTCAAAGGCAAGTGAGCCTTGTGGGAAAGAATAGTTGTACAAAGATTTTGGCGCGAGTGAAGAATGGTCATGCCCTGCATGGTCGTGTCCTTCATGGTTTTCCTCTAATTGTTCAACGTCTTTTATTTCGCCTTTTATGGTCAAAATAAGGGGTTGCTGCGTGCTGTCATATACAACTGTAATGCTTTTGGTAAATTGTCCTACTCGTTTAGAATCGTAGCTTACGGCAATTTCACCTTTTTCATTTGGCTTAACAGGCGTACTTGTCCAATTAGGCGTAGTGCAGCCACATGATGCCTTTACGCTTTTTAGCGCAACCTCTTTTGTATCAACGTTGGTGAAAACGAAGGTAAAATCGGTAGGGTCTCCCTTTTGTTTTACACCAAAATCGTGATTTGCTTCCTGAAATTTAATTTTGTCTTGCGCAAAAGAGAAAGTTAATAATGCACAAATGGCAAAAAAGAAAAGAATTGTTTTTTTCATATTAAAATAAGTTATGAATTATGTGTGGTAAATAGTGAACGAATGATTCGCATTGTCTGCGACACAAAATTAACATTTTTTCTCCATACATATACAATTTAACATTTTTTCAACATAATTTAACAAGTCTTGCTGCTTATTTTTCACTAATTTTTATCGTTTTCACCTCACCATTTGGTGTCAGCATAATAAATTCCTGTTCCCGCTTCACTTCTTTGTAAGGCGTTCTTTCTTTGAGGGTAAATTTTACCCGCAAATTGTAGGAATACTGCACAACAGGCTCAATAATGGTCGGATTTATGACAATATCGTAGTTATCGGCAGGAATTGAATTGTAGAAAGAAGTTTGCGTTTTTTCTGCTTCTGTAACCTGAGTACCGCCTTTTACTGCGTCCATAGACACGCTTGAATAGGCTTGATAACTGCTGTAACGAGTTGCAGGATAGGTTGCCCAAGTATTTTCTGCGGTAATTTTGTAAGCAGAATCCAATTTCATGCCGATTTTATTATAATTTACTGTAATCTGATTGAGATATTCAAATGCCTTATTACGCAATTCTTGATAGATTTTTTCGGGATTTTCTATCGTATAATCTACTTTTACAATTTCGTAAATTTCATTTTTGGCAGCAATACTAATCAGTCTGTCCAAAATTTCAGGTTTGGCAAATTTCACATGAATATTTTTTTGCAAAATGAAACCTTTGGGCGTTTCTGTATATGTTTTTTTACTAAACACCTTCTTTGTTGCCACTAATTCATATCTTGGCAAAAAAGAAACCATGTCCACATACAAATTATCCTTGCCAATATCTAACGAATTTGCGCCTGTCATAAAGGCATTTATTCTGTCATTGAGCAGTTTATCTGCCTCCTCCGCCGTATTTCCTGCTTGTGTAACATTGAAAATCGCTACATATTCTTTGGCTTTTTGATTAGATAACGCATTGATATTGAGTGTCATCACATTTTCTCCCGCAAATGCAATATTCTTTGCATAGTTATTGTCTGTTGGCGTATAAATAGACTGATTGTCTAAGCTATTGTAATTAGCATCAGGTATAGCGTTAATTTGTTGTTGAAGATTGTAGTTTTCAAAGTTAATGCTTTCTGTTTGATAACTTTGACTACGAGATGCCTTAAAATTGCCTTCTGATTGTGCAGGTAAATGACTGGCAATCAAGGAAATAATGGATATTAGTATAATATTTTTCATAATTATCGTATAAATTAATGATTGTTAGTCTATTTTTAAGGTTTTCACTTCTCCATTTGGCGTAACCATGATAAACTCTTTTTCACGTTTTATTTCTTTGAAAGGCGTTCTTTCTTTCAAGGTAAATTTAATACGTAAATTGTAGGAATATTGTACCACAGGCTCAATAATGGTGGGATTTATGACAATATCATAGTTATCGGCAGGAATTGAATTGTAAAAAGAAGTTTGCGTTTTTTCTGCTTCTGTAACTTGAGTCCCCCCTTTTACTGCGTCCATAGACACGCTTGAATAGGCTTGATAACTGCTGTAACGAGTTGCAGGATAGGTTGCCCAAGTATTTTCTGCGGTAATTTTGTAGGCAGAATCTAATTTCATGCCGTTTTTATTGTAAAGAGAAACGATTTGATTCAAATATTCAAAGGTTTTGTTGCGCAGTTCTTGATAGATTTTTTCGGGACTTTCTACAATATAATCCACTTTTACAATTTCATAAATTTCATTTTTGGCAGCAACGCTAATCAGTTTGTCCAAAATTTCAGGTTCTACAAATTTCACATGAATGTTTTTTTGCAAAATGAAACCTTTGGGCGTTTCTGTATATGTTTTTTTACTAAACACCTTCTTTGTTGCCACTAATTCATATCTTGGCAAAAAAGAAACCATGTCCACATACAAATTTTCTTTGGAAATAGACAAGGCGTTTGCCCCAGTCATAAAGGCATTTATTCGGTCATTGAGTAGTTTATCTGCCTCCTCCGCCGTATTTCCAGCCTGCGTAACATTGAAAATTGCTACATATTCTTTGGCTTTTTGATTAGATAAAGCATTGATGTTCAACACCATGAAATTTTCTCCTGCAAATGAAAAATTAGTGGCGGCTTCATTCGTATTTGGTGCCCAAGAAGGTCTTGTGCCATTTACAGTGCCACCATATGGGGCGTTTTGACGTTGTTGTACATCAATGCTAGCACGCTGCTTTTTGAAACTTGCTTCTTGCCCAGACATGTTGCTAGCAATTAAGCAAAATGCCAGCAGTACAAAAAATGTTTTTTTCATAAAAATATGCGATTGATTGAAAATAAGTTGGTTCTCCAACAAATTTTGTGGATGTACTATATAAACACCTTCTTTTAGTAGTAATAGGGCAATGCCCTATCACTACCAAAAGAAGAACCACAAAAAATGTCAGACAACGAATAAGTTATGATACAAAGTTACAAATATTATTCTGAAAATCAAGCGTAAAAATAGGTATAAAACCCATCATGGTTTTTTCAAGAAAAATATCTTTTATTTGTAAGATATGCTTTAACTTGCATTTCGCTGGCATGGCACAAGGTAAAGCGTATGCTACATCGAGAATCTTTTTTACATTTCATACACATTGGCATATAAAATGCCTCAACCATTACATTTGTAAAGTTGAGGCATTTTTTCCTTTTCCTATATGAAAACGCTATCTTATTGCTTTACCACTTTTCTTACCAAAGTACGTGTTGAGGTACTAAGTTGAACGAAATATGGGCCATCTGCAAAGTCTCTCATATCTAAGTAAATCTGATGCGGCTCATTGTCATTTTGCATAGATTCGGAGTACAATATTTGCCCTAAGACATTTACCAAACGAATCTCTACCAAAGTCTCATCACTCACATGATAATCAACATATAAGACATCTCTTGTAGGATTTGGATAAGCATTAAAGAAAATATTTTGTTCTTCATTTGCCAATTTCAATTCCACTTTTTCGGTATATTTGTAGGTAGCATCTAAGTCCACCATTTTGAGGCGATAATAGACAATTTGGTCAGTTACCGCAGCAACATTGATGTCTGTGAAGCTATATTTTTTGGTAGCTTCGGTATTTCCTGCCGCTTTCACATTTCCAAGCCATGCAAAGGTAACTCCGCCATCAAGTGAACGTTCTACCCCAAAGAAATCGCTGTTTACTTCTTTTACAGTTGTCCATTTTACCAAACCATCTACCCCTTGCCACTCAGCAGTCAATCCTAACAATTCCACAGGGAATGCACTGCCAGGCTGTTTGTATCCTGCATCTATGTCTGGACGAAGTTCGTAAGATAATAAATTCTTAACCGTATCTGCCAACATAAAATATTTACCTGACAAAGTAACAACCTGATTTACATTTACATCACTGTCTGTGCTATCATTGAGGTTTGCATTTTGATTGTAAGAAGTAAAATCACACAATGCGCAGCCAGTAGGCTTATCTTCAAAAGCAACTAAGTATTTTTGGCTTGGGTCTAAGCCTCTGAAAATGTAATGCCCCAAATCATTTGTAACGGTGCTGCTAATTACTGCCCCATTTTCTGCCAATAAGAATACTGTTACCCCACCTAAACCTGGATCTAATGGAGAAGTGCCATTGGTCGGGTTTTGGTGATTTTGGAAACCATCTGCTGTATTTGAAGCATTAGGCATACCATCTAAGAAAGCCGTTCCTTGCAAAGCAGCCGAAGGAATCAAACCTATGTCAGCCCCTTCTTTGTTATCACCTGCTGCAACTGTATATGTACCTGCATTTGCTGTGGTAGCAGTTGTAGGAATCGCATCACTGTCAATGAGGTCATTGTTACCTGCATTAGGCTTGGCAAATCTTGTTCCTTTTGGCAGGTTAAGCACTTTGATTTGGTAGGTAGAAGGCATTAAGTTGGCAAAATAATACATACCTTTTGCATCTGTAATCGCAGTAGAAACCAAATTGCTGCCTGTATTGTCATACAACTGAACGGTAATACCCGAAGCGGATATTTCGCCTGTTTCTTGTAAGCCATTGTTGTTTGATGCAGCATTGATATTTTGAAAATCGTACCAAGCATAGCCATACAACTGTGCAGGAACAACACTGCCAATACCTGCGTCAAGGGTCAAGTTAATGTCTCCGGTTGCAAGTGAAAGCGTATCTGTTTTGCCTGTATTTGCATCAACATCGCTGTCTAAAGCATCATTTCCTACATTTCTCTCAGTAAATTGTGTGCCTTGTGGAATGGTGCTAAAACCTACGTTATATGTTCCCGCATCTAGGTTTGTGAACATATAAAAACCTTTGCTGTCCGTAATGGTACTTGTAAGTTCGGTATTTGCGGCATCATACAATTTGACAGTTACCCCCAAAACAGAACCCGTATTATTTTGAATACCATCATTGTCCACATCAAGCCATACATAATTTCCTAACATCACTTTTGAAGCAGTGAAAATACCTGCATCTAAATCCGTTCTATATTGACCTGTGGTTAATAAGAAAGTTTGTGTA
>JAAFHL010000379.1 GCA_013298365.1 Bacteroidota bacterium
TCCTGGCACGCTTACGAATCAACTCACCGTAGATGCGTGGATTCGACCAGAGACCTTGAATGGTACACAAACGATTGCTACCCAGGCAGGAAAATGGGAATTGAAATTAATTTCAGGGAAAGTCTTTTTTACCCTTACGACTACGACAGGTACAATCCTCAATATTTATGCAAATGAAAGCCTGCCTGCTGCGGAAAAATGGTATCATATTGCAGCCGTATTTAATGGAAATGGCACAAATAATCGCATACAAATCTATGTGAATGGAGAAGTAGAAAATAGCATTGTCTTGGGGCAAAATTATAGCATCTCCACAGCAGGTACAGGCATGATGATTGGGGCAAGCGGCTCTTCAAGTACCCCAAAATTGCTGTTTAAGGGCATGATGGACGAGTTCAATGTATGGAGAACAGCTTTGAGCGAGGACAATATCATTATAGACATGAACAGAGGCGATGTTGCTGCTAATAGCAATCACTTTGTGTATTTTCCTTTTGACCAAGGAATCCCTGCGGGTAGCAATGCTACAACTGCGACTGCCACCAATATTTTTGCAAATGGAAATGGCGTACTTAACAATTTTGCCTTGTCTGGCAATGCTTCTAACTGGGTGGCAAGGGCTGCCTATTTGCAGTTGCCTAATGCTGCTTTGGTAAGTGGAAATAATTATACTTTTGAGGGAAATGTGGCGCAAAAAGGTACAGGCAAATTGTTAGGAAATGGTTTTTTGTTGTCAAATAGCAATATTTCTGCTTATCCTGCCCACAATAATGCGGCAGTGAGCGTTTTGGAAGCCGAAGTAAATGAAACAAATTTTGAGAGAAATACCACCCTCACAGGGGGCAATTTTATTTATAGAAGTTATGTAATAGGGACAGACGGGCTTGCGATTTCGGGGCAAAGTACAGCTCCTTGTGTAACAGGTTTTCCTGTGGGAAATATTACGTTTGGGAGTGGAGCGGTTTCCCTTAACGTAAGCTGGGCAAATGTAGCAGGCGCAACAACTTATGATTGGGCATTGGTTTCGCCGAATAGTAGCCTCGCAACACCTGAACAGCAAGGTTCAAGTACAGGGACAAGTGTTTTATTGAAAAACTTAGACCCAGGCTCTCGTTATTATTTTTATGTGCGAGGCAGATGTGGCGGTGGCGTAGGGGAGTGGGTAGGACCAGCCTTTTTTAGTACCCTTTCTAACCCAAGTCTTAATGCAGATTCGCTCAAAAATGATGCATATATTGACATTAACTGGTCTTTGCCTTCGGCATATTTTGTACAAAATTCGCCTTTGGGGGTGCATATACAACTCAAAAATGGCAATACGCTTTTGCATGAGCAGCCCATTAGCGATTATACGCCTTATATTGGTGCAGAACAGCCTACTTTTTCTTTTGTAGGCAATAGTAATCTTTCGCAGTACTACAATGTTACAAATACAAATGCTTGGGCGCAGATGAGTGCTTGGACGATGGAAACATGGGTAAAAATGGGGGCTACAAATACGTATGACACTCATTTTTTGCGAAAAATAAATGGCACAGGCACTTTTGAAATCAAAGTAGATAGCTTGACTAAGCAGGTGGAATTGATACTCAATAATACGGTTTATGCTTTTTCGCATAGCACTTTGCCCGTAGAACAATGGTTTCATTTGGCAGTGAGTTATGGAAATGGTGCTGCGCAATTATACATTGATGGTACTTTGGCGGCAACGGTGAGTTTGCCTGCTGTGGCAATCAATGGGGGTAATTATCAAGTCTTGTATGCGGCAAATCAGGTTCAGATGGCAGAATTGCGTTTTTGGAATCGTGTGCGTACAGAGGAGGAAATTAAGTACAATAAATTGATTCCTACTTTTTCGGGGGCAATTCAAAATAATTTGTTGCTGCATTGGAAATGGCAAAATGGAACAAGTGCGCCACTTGATTTGGCTACAACTTATGATGGGCTTGCAAATACAGGGGCTTTGTTCCAAGTAGGGGGTGGCCAAATTATCAATCTCAATAATCCTGCCTACATAGCAACGCCATATTATACGGCAATTCATGGTACTTATCGCCATTATACAGGTCCTTCTGCTGCTAGAAATTATAGGTTAAATGGCTACCAAATTGGTGGGGGAACCATTATCAATGCCGTTTATTTCCCCCCACAAGATACAGGAAAAACGCTTCCTTATCAAGCGATTGAATGGGTGAAAGCAGATAGTACGCCTTTTAATGTTGCGCTTTCTTGGAAAAATAAATCTCGTATGAGCGAATTTTTCCGCATCAGAAGAACCGATAGCACTGGACAAAATTCGGTTACTTTGGCTACGGTGAGTGGTACAGACAAAATAGACAGTGTATTGACTTACACAGATATATACAGTTTGGCAGATTCGGCGGCTTTGCGCAATGGAACGATTTACCGCTATTATGTAGATACCTATTCTGCGACTTTTAATAGCATATTGGATTCGCTCAAATTCAATGCAGTGAATTTGTCAGGCATTAATGTAACGGCTACCGATAATTCATTTCCCAATAAAGTCGATGTAACTTGGAATGATTTATCGGCTTTTGGCTATGAAATTAGAATAGATAGAGATGATGAAACACTTGCGACCTTGAATGCTGCCGTAACAAGTTATACGGATTTATATCCGACTTATGGCAAAAGACATAGATATTCCGTTATTTTATTAGACCCTGCAAGTGGCGAGGCGGTTGCGGCAGGTTTTGATATGGGGGGTATTCAAGCAAAAGGCACAATTTCAGGTTCTGTTTATTCGCTTGTGGGAGAATATGCGATAAAAAATGTAAGAATTAGGCTTACGAATCTCACAAATGAGGCAAAAGACAGTACGATGACAGATGCAAATGGCGCATTTAGCTTTAATCAGTTGTATTATGGCGAAGCGGGTGATTTTACCTTGTCAGCCTATTATCCTGCGGACCCTTCACATCGTTTTGTCAATTCTCCGAGAACTTTGACGCTTTCTGACGAGGATTTTGCTTTAACAAATGTCATTTTCAAAGATTCGACAACATGGACAACCGATACAACAAGTACAGGTTTTACTTTGTCTAATTTTGTGGCAAGTCCGCAAAGCACACAAGATAAAGTGAATTTATCATGGAATTATAGCCTAAGTGTGGGCGATACTTTGCGCATGAATGTATATAGAGACAAAGAATTGATTCGTGTATTAAATGTAAGTGCAGGGACAAGTGTGTCTTTTGCGGATAGTTTGGGCAAGCCGAATTTTGTGTATGATTACAGCATTAGTGCCTACAAGTTTCAAGGAAATACCGTAAAAGTCTTAAATCGAGTGCAAGAAAATATTACTTTCCCAGCACAAACAAGTCCTACAACTTTTGTAGCAACCGCAAGTACGGCTTTGGGCATTGTAAATCTCTCTTGGGCGCATAGCTCGCAAAATTATGATGGTTTTAGCATTTATCGTGCAAAGCAAACGGCAAATCCTTCGCCTCCCTCTGATACCGTTTTGATTGCAACGCTTCCAAAAGGAACATTTACATTCAGAGATGAACAAACGCTTTATGGAACAAGCGGTTATAGATACGTCATTCGTGCTTATAGAACAGTCGAAAACCTGACCTTTGAGTCTGCCAAAGTTTTGTCGGGCAGTATCAATTTTCCCACTATACCTTCCTTATCTGTCTTAACTGCTACTGCAACGCCAAATAGAAATAGCGTAAATTTAACGTGGACTTTGCCCGCAGGCTCTCCATTGAATAATACCGCTTATAACTATGATGGCTATTTGATTTATCGTAAAAGAAATACACCTGCCAGTAGTCCTTATGAATTGGTCGGCAGGGTTTACAAGCATTTTTCAAGGGCTTTTGAAGACAAAACAGGGATTCCAAATACGGCATATACCTATCAAGTAAGAGCCTTTTTGTTGAATAAACAGCCTATTAGTCAAGCCGATACACTATTGCTTTCTGCGGGTATTACAAGAGTTGTTACGTATCCCATCATCAGAGCTCCTTTGTCTTTGGTGTTGAGTAATAATGTCAATTATGTAAACCTTACTTGGTCGCCTGCTATCTCTCAAAGTGGCGGTGCAAGGAATTTTGATGGACAAACCGTTTATTGGAAAGTAGGTACAGGTGCTACGGATTCTGCGGAAATTCCGATTGGGCAAAATACTTACACCCATTACACAAATACCACAAGTGCTACCCCTACCAATTTTTCTGTGCGTTCTTATCGCAATATCAATGGCGTAAAATACAGTTCTACGGCGATTTCGAGCAATGGCTTTGCTACGGGGACAAATCAGAGTAGTTTACCTTTGGCGCAACAGTTCAAAGCGTCTCAAAACTTGCCTGCACATATTCGCCTTTCTTGGACCTATCCTGACTATATTTTGGCTGAATTTAGGATATACAGAAATGGGACTTTGATGGCAATTTTGCCCAATGATGTGCGGGAGTATTATGACTATACTGCGGCAAATTATCAAAATTATTTGTATGAAATTGAGGTAAGCTATCAGCAAACCACAACCTTGAAGGCAAGTGCGATTGGTAAAAGAAATACTTTATCTTCTTTGATGGGCAGGGTATATACTAGTTCCCTGAGCGGAGTCGGAGGGAGCATGTATGGCTTACCTTTTGTGGAGGTTTTGGTTTCTGCACAAGGTTACTTTGCTCGCACATTTACGGATTCTACAGGTTTTTATCGCATAGACAATTTGCCTACGCAGCAAAGTTTACCGATTACGGTGAGTGTAGATGGCGGAAATACGACTTTTTCTTCGCCAAACTATCCTTCAAGCAAGACCTTTTTCATTGATGGAGAGCGTTTCAAAGTCTATACCATGGATTTTGTGAGCAATTATTCTCCTGCGACTAAAGACATTAATGCGGTTACTTCTATTCAATATGTAACGGCTACGCCTGACCCTGCTCGCAAGCAAGTCAATATTGCATGGAGTCCTTCTAATCAAAACTATGATGGCTTCTATGTATATCGGGCAAATAGTTTGATAGGAATCGTGAGCAAAAATGAGGCGTTTATTTTTAATG
>JAAFHL010000380.1 GCA_013298365.1 Bacteroidota bacterium
ACAATCTATGCATATTGGCAACGATTTCGATACGATTCCTGTGAGTACCGTTACGCAATTTATAAGTTTAGAAACTTGTTATCCCTTTTTAGCTACGGCTTTGTTTCAGTTGCAAGAAAAAGGCAAAATAAACTTGCATGCAAATGTAAATCGTTATTTGCCTTTTGAGGTAGAAAACCCCAATTTCCCGCAAGATTCTATCACAACTGCCATGCTTTTGTGTGGGGTTTCTTCTATCAAAGACAATTATTTGCCCAAAAACCCAGGCGACTCACCTATCAAACTCAAAGATTATCTCAAAGCCTATCTGCCTACTGATGGTGTCTATTACAATCCCAACAATTATGCAACAAGCGCACCTGGCAGCATAGATTTACCTTCCTATATTGCGATGGCGTTAGCAGGTTATATGGTGGAAACCGTCAGCGGCATTTCGCTCAATGATTATTGTAAAGCCTATATTTATCCATCTTTGGGCATTTATCATTGTAGCTGGTTTTTGAGCGAATTAGATTCTAATGAAGTCGCAGCCCCTTATCGTTTTCAAGCAAATGAATACGTAAGGATTCCGCATTATGGTTTTCCTTATTATCCCGCAGGACAATTCCGAATCAGCCCAGAACATAGCGCAAGATGGTTATTAGCTTTGCAGAACAAAGGTAACTATCTACAAGGCAGGATTTTACAGGCTTCAAGTACAGCAATCATGAAGGAAAAACCTTTTGCAAACGTTGCGCCGAATGCCGCTTGGGGCTGGAAATATTGGCAACAAAACGGCAGAACCTTGTTAGGAAATTCGGCTACGGGCATTGGGGCTTGCAATCTTATGTATTATGACACGATTTCCAAAGCAGGTGTGGTGATTTACTGCAATTCTGATAGTGCCATCGGCAAGATGAAAAATATTATGTGGAAGGCGTTGGAGTTGGCGGAAAAATGAAAAAATAGTAATGGTTTAGGTTCTCGCAGATTGACACAGATTTAATCGCAGATTTTCGCAAATAAGTACTTAATCTGTGCTAATCTGCGTTCTTTATCTGCGAAAATCTGCGAGAAAGTCCGCATGGTTGAAATTACTCCTTTATCCAATACGTTGAATGGACTTCATTTTGAGATATAACGATTAAATGATAAAGCCCTGATGCAAAGCGAGATACGTCCCAGTAAGGTAAGCGAGCATTTAACATCTTAGGAGATTCATATATAATTCTCCCCGCTTGGTCGGCAATTCGGACAAACATCCATTTACCGTCCTCTGGTGAATAGTCTAAAAATAGCATATCCTTAACGGGGGTAGGAAAAACAATCGGAACGGGTGAAGATACGTTGATTTTTTGTAAATCTACGATAGGCGAATATACGGCAAATAAATCAGTTTGCTTTTGACAAAGGCGATAATACAAAGCGGAATAATAGCCTTTTGCGCTACTATCCACATATTCATAGTAACTATCCTGCCCTATGGGAATTGTTCCCACCGTTTCAAAAAGTCTGCCATCTGTACTTCGTTGAATCTGAAAGGGATAATCTCTGACGCTGTCGCCCGTTTCCCACGTCAAGAAAACATATTTTTCGCCCAAATATGCGTCAAAATGATTGAGTAACATATTTTGAGCAAAAGAAAAAGCAGAAATTAAGAGCAATATAGGTAAAAATATACTTTTTAAGTCATTCATATTATTTTTATCATTAAAAATGATTTCTTACATTTTCACCCATTTTTGCGCATATTGTCTTTTGCCATCAGATATTTGCAAAATATACAAACCTGCTGCCCAATCTTTTACCACAATTTGATAGGTAGTAACATTCATTTCTTTTGAAAAAATGGTTTTACCTGTCATATCTATTACTTGCAAATGGTTTATATTCCCTTCTTTTGCTGCTATTTCTATATATTGATAGGCAGGATTTGGGGAAAGAATAAAATTTTCATTAAAAGAAAAACCATTTTCTATATCTGTGCTAAGAGAATATTGACTAAAAAAACGCCAAATTTCTTTGCTTGCACTAAAATCCATGCAAGTAACGCCTGTATTAAAAAGTGCGCCAGGCCAAGTATGTCCACCGCCAATAATTTTGTATAACTCTACACTTGTGCCATTATCGCCATTGTCATATACATAATGTTCTGCACCTGCACCATCAGTTAACACTGTATTAGGAACATTTGTCATGGTAGGAACAGCATCACAATTATTCCATTTTCGCCAATAACTTACCACAGAATCGGTATGCAAATTGATAGCAGAACCGATATAGGGAACGGTTGCATCAACAGTACCATGTATTTCCATCACAGGAATAGGCTTTGTAGGCATACAATTGTTATATACACTTGTAGTCATACCGCCTGTAACAGAGGCTATCGCTGCAAAACGAGACGTTTCGCACGCAAGTCTATAACTCATAAAACCTCCGTTTGACATACCTGTGCTATAAATACGATTCGCATCTATATTATAAGTTACTGAAAGTGAATCAATCAAGGCGAGTAAAAAACCTACATCATCTATTGCAGAAGGGAAAAAACCTACATTCCAGTAGCGATTATTATTGGCATCAAAAGTGCCATTTGGGTGTACAACAATAAAATTAGCCGTATCTGCAATAGGGCGAAAATCGCCATAAAATTCTTGTTGCCAATTCACAGAAGTATAGCCATGCAAGTTCAACACCAAGGGCGTAGGTTTAGTTGCGTCATAAATGGACGGCACATAAACGGAATATTCCCGTATAAGTCCCCCATGTTGCAGGGTTGCATCGATAGATTGCGCCCAAATACTTAATGGCAATAAGAAAAAAATAAAATAAAAATATTGCTTCATGTTATATATGTTTTAAGAAGTGGTATAATATGATTCACAAAGTTACGCATAATCTTGCTTCTTTTTTCATTAAATGGTCATTTTTCTTTCGTAACGATTTACATATGCTTAATTTCTCGGAGATTCTCAGAGATTTAACCACAGATTTACGCAAATAATAGTTCGACTTTGCTCACTAAGTAATGGAAATAAAATAAAGCACGAATTTTTATCAAACATTATTTCTCCATTTATCCTGTGCCATAGACACAAAATATCGGTAAAAATGGCGACAAATCCCCCCAATTTTACCCATTTTTTCGTGCTTGCACAAAAAATAAAGAGCGGGGTGGGCAATTTATTCTTTTTCTACCGACATTTTATCCCTACGGAATAGAAGAAAAAGCTAAGGTCTTCACTTTGGTACATAACCAATTGTTTAGCAAACAAAATCAAAATGAGCGTATTGAGCTATTCCAAAAGCATAGAAAGCCTCCATTTGCTTTTAGTCTGGAAGCCCTTCTACGTGTTTTTAGTGTGTTTTTGTAGAATTTTGATAGGGTTTTGAGCTTTCTAAAAGTTACAAACCCTGTTAGTTTTTTTTTCTTACCTTTGTACGCTTATTACACATATTTTTCTCATTATGATAGACAAAGACAATCTTAAAAACGTGTTAATTTCCTTAGCTTTTGAGGAACAAAATAATATATATAGCAAACATTTTGTAGAGGGCGACTTTTTTTTGCGGGTGGACTTTGAAAAAGAAAAACTTATCTACCCTACCGAAAAAGGTTTTATTATCAATGAAAATCAAACCTGCAACTTTTCAGCAAAAGAAAATTTTGTGGTGTTTGAATGTGTGCATCGTTTGCTTGCCAAAGGCTACAAACCCGAACATATAGAGCTTGAACCTAAATGGAAAGTAGGACATGGCGCAAGTGGTGGTAGGGCAGATATTTTTATCAAAGACCAACAAGCAAAACCTTTGCTTATTATTGAGTGTAAAACCGCAGGGAGGGAATTTGATAAGGCGTGGAAAGATACCTTAGATGATGGGGGGCAGGTATTTTCGTATATAGAACAAGAAAAAGCCATAGAATTTGTATGCCTGTATGCTTCCGATTTTGATGATGCTAAAAAGGAAATAAAAACGTATCAACGCATTGTTTCGCACAAAGACAATGACGACATTTTAACAGATAATAAAAACCTCAAACCTTTCAAAGATGCCAAAAATGTAAAAGAACGTTTTAAAATATGGAAAGAAACCTATCAATTAGAATTTACAGAACAAGGCATTTTTGAGGAAAACATTTTGCCCTATTCTGTCGGGAAAAATAACTATACCTTGGCAATAGATACCAAAGAAATTGATAGCGAAGACATTAAAGGTAAATATCATGTATTTCGTACCATTTTGCGCAAATACAATGTATCTCGGCGTGAAAATGCTTTTGAGGTTTTGGTCAATCTCTTTATGTGCAAATTGGTAGATGAAATGGAAAACCCGCAAGCACTCAAATTTTATTGGAAAGGCATTGCGTATGACAATTATTTTGACCTTGTGGACAGGTTGCAAGGTTTGTATCAAACAGGTATGCAACGTTTTTTGGCGCAAGATGTCTTGTATGTGAGTAATACAGATATAGACAACGTTTTTTGGGCATTTAAGCAAAAAAGAAATGCAAGTAAAGAGCGTATCAAGGCTATTTTTAAAGAATTGAAGTTTTTTAATCACAATGACTTTGGTTTTATTAGTGTCAAAAATCAAAAGTCTTTTAACCAAAATGCCAAAATTCTATTAGAAATCATTCAGATGTGGCAGGGGCTGCGCCTCAAAACAGAGGGACAAATGCAGTTCTTGGGAGATATGTTTGAGTTCTTTTTGGACAATGGTATCAAACAATCGGAGGGGCAATTTTTTACGCCTATCCCTATTTGCAAATTTATTGTAACGGCTTTGCCTATTGAGCAGAAATTGAAAAACAGCCATGCACCCCTCAAGGCAATAGATTATGCTTGCGGTTCGGGGCATTTTCTTACGGAATATGCCATGCAAATTGCCGCATTAGTCAAACAATACAAACAAACTGATGTAAAAGAATATTACAAAAATATCTATGGCATAGAGAAAGAAGACCGTTTGGCAAAGGTGGCAAAAGTGTCGGCTTATATGTATGGGCGAAACGAAATTAAGGTATTAGATGCTGATGCTTTGGCAATAAATCCCG
>JAAFHL010000381.1 GCA_013298365.1 Bacteroidota bacterium
AGCAATCTTGTTCTTGTACAGACTGAAAACCTTCAATCAAGGCTGCCAAAATAGTAGAATAAGTGCGGCTATTTTTATCCAAATCTTTGAGCAATCTATCACAGTGCATACTTCTGTCTTTGAAAGATAAACCCAAACGAGCCAAAGTTGCTGCATACGTGCGCACTTCCTCTCTCACTTGCGGAATAAATTGATAATCAGGGTCTCTAAAATCTACAAACTCAAAGTAAGCACGAGGAAAATAGTCTTCTTCCTCCTCCCCTACTCGCTTATTATATTGGTAGCTACGATAGGTTTTGAGGGCTACAACTTTGCCAATAAAGGGGTCTGCCAATTTTACAGAATCTAAATAACTTTTTTTGCGAGCATCTAATTTCTGCATTTTGGCTTGAATATCTAAGCCCACCATGTCCGCAGGGATTTGGCGAAAATACTGCATCATTTCATTATTTTCCTGTGCCATTGCATTAATCCGTTGATTTACATCATTATACAATTTATTCGACATAGAACCCGTAATTTGCAACTGCTGTGCAAAAGTTTTGCAATCGCCAATCAAGTGCATCTGCTCATCTGCCCCCAAAATCATAGGAATACAGGCATTTGGATTAAAGCCTACAAAATAAAAGCCTTTGTTAATACCCGAAATATTGACATTGAAATAATATTTTTCCTTTTCCAAAGTCAATGGAATAGCGGCAACTTGCTGCAAGGACGAGCCCAAAAATCCAAAAATGCGCAAAGAATCGCCTTGTACACAGTTAGACAATTCGCCTGAAAGCGTGAGACCATTCCCCGCATACATTGTCGCAGAAACAAGCAAGCATAAATAAGAAAGTACGTATTTACGAGATAACATGTATTATTATGAGTTATGAGTTATGAGTTCTTTTATTTTTTCGATAGAAATATCGGTTAAATCTGCTATTTCTTGAATATTTTTGCCCTTTTTATGCAATCTTAACACAAGTTGTGTTTCATATTCTATTTTTCCTTCTATTTTTCCTTCTATTTTTCCTTCTATTTTTCCTTCTATAAGTCCTTGAGTTTTACCTTCTCTAATCCCTTGAGACTTTCCCTCCTCAAGTCCCATACGAATAACCCCATCTTCATAACGTTTAACACGTTGCCACATTTCAGCTTGGTCTGTTACATACGTCCAATCCTCAGGAGGCAAAGTGGTTTTATTGAGTCGCCTCATCATTTCAGCAAAAATCTCATCTTTTTCATATTCTATAAATTCGTCTTTTATATTGTCTTCTTTTCTCGTTTTTTCTGCAAAATCAAACCATCGAAAGTATTTAGTAATTTTATGGTTTCGGATAATATTTCTTTGAAATAGATATATCAATTTATTTTTTGCCAAGAAAGGTAGTTCTTTTTTATCATTTTGCAACAACATCAACATTTTTGCTCTTTCTTCCATTAAGGCTTTCATATCAGGCTCTTTCCACAAAGTATCATTCTTAATAAAAGTGGAAATCACCTCTGGTGTAGGCGAAAATGCCAAATAATCTTCATTATACCCCAAACTATCATCTGCCATCCAGATTAAGGTCAAAACAGGCGTAATTTGGCTGTAATCTCTTATTTTACGCTCTTTCCCATCACCAAAGCTTAGACTTTTGAAAGGTAAATTCTCTAATTGTAAGCCTGTGTTGAGCGAATGATATAAGTAAAAACGTTTTACAATATCTGCCTTATACCATTGCTGCATGTCGATGATAACATACTGCCCATCTATCTTGCATCTATAGTCAAATTCCACTTGCTGCGCAGAATCTGTAATTTTATGCTGAACCGCAAATGGAATAATTTCGGTAATTTCTACATCTAAAAAATCTTCTAAAAATTTCTTGACAATTTTCAATTCAGAAAAGACTTTTTTGAAAAATCGGTCATAATTGAGTGGTGCGAGATACATATTTTTATCCTAAAAAACGTTTTATAAAATGCAAATATTAGCTTATTAATTAAGCCTTGGGTCTTCTGGAAAATGAGAAATAACTTTAAATGTATCACCCATTCCATGCAAAACATTGTGCCAAAGGTGTGTATGGTCTACCTCAAAAACGATTTCGGTATTTTCGGGTGCAACAATCCAGGTCTTTTGGGCAATTTCTTTAGCTAATTGTCCTTTGTCCCAGCCTGCGTAGCCCACAAAAAAGCATATATCATCAATAGATACAACCCCACTTCTTATCTTAAAAAGCAACTGCTCAAAGTCTCCATTCCAATACAAACCTTCCCCAATTTCAACCGTCCCATGCAATTCATTGCCCAAACGATGAATAAAATGTAAAGTATCTTGCCCGACAGGTCCTCCTAAATAAATAGGTGCGTTAAAATCGGGGGCATCTTGAATTAAATCATTGAGTTTTACATCTAATTTGCGATTAAGAATATAGCCCAGACTATTCTCATCGTTGTGTTCCGTCAATAAAACAACGGTACGATGAAAATCTTTGTCCTTTAAAAAAGGTTCTGACACCAAAAAACGCCCAGTTAAGGGTATATATTTATTCTGGAACATCTACAAGTTGCTGAAAAATGAAAACTAAGTTGTTGCTATTTGATACATTATTACTGTTCTTTTAACGAAAAAAGAAAACATAAAGATATAAATATACGCAAAAAATGCCCAAAAGATTCATATATACTAATGAATAACTTTTGTCAAACACAGAACGATAACAACAATACCTGTTACAATCCGATAAATACCAAAACCTTGAAAACCATATTTTGAGACCACTTGAATTAAAGCTTTAATTGCAATAATGGCTACAATAAAGGCAATCACATTTCCGATTAATAATAAATCCCAATGCTGAGAGAGCATTTCGGGCGTTTTTATCATGGTTTTGAGCAGTTTATAGCCTGTTGCAGCACACATTGTAGGCACAGCCAAGAAAAAAGAGAATTCAGTTGCCACTTCTTTGTTCAATTTTTGAGAAAGTCCCCCAATAATGGTAGCAGCACTACGAGAAACGCCAGGGAAAACGACTGCCAAAACTTGAAACAATCCTATTTTAAGGGCAGTAACTGTGTCTATATCTTCCTCTCTGACAATACGAACTTTGCGAAAAAAACTTTCAATAAATAGCAAAACGATTCCGCCTATCAAAAAAGCAAAACCGATAAAAAGCGGATTTTCAAGTATCTCATCTATCCAATCATTAAAAAGAAAACCCATAATAAGCGCAGGAATTACAGCTACTATCAATTTCACATAAAAACTGACACGTTTTAAGTCGAAGAATTTTTTCCAATATAACGCAACTACTGCCAAAATAGCCCCTAATTGAATACAAACTGTATAAAGTTTCACAAAATCATCTTCGGCAATGCCAAATAACGCATTTGTAACAACCATATGTCCTGTAGAAGAAATAGGTAAAAATTCGGTAATTCCTTCAATAATTGCGATAATAATCGCTTGCAATAATGTCATATATATAGAATTTCTGATGTAGTAAAAACACAAAAGGACGCATCTCGTTTATGCGTCCTTTGAGGATATGCCATAAAAGACTATGATTTTACGGTTTCATCTGCTGAACCTTCTGCTTTTTTAGGTGTGTACATGATTGCATACACTATCTCCAAAAAACCTGCAACAACTATCACAGGCGCAACATATAATGGTACAGAAAATTTTGTAGCATCTACATATTCGCCTCTCATAAGGAAAAAACCTAAGGCAATCATAACGATTCCAATGGTTAAGAGAATATAATTCATGCGCTCAAAAGGCAAACGAGCATTCACATTTGCATTTGAGGGAGTTGTAGGCGGTGTAATACGTGGACTATCTGTATTTGTACTCGTAGCAGTAGTTGTACGAACGGTTCTTTGAGTTGCCATTATAAATATTGAATGATGAATGATGAGTTATAATTGTATTTATTGCATCAACTCGTCTAAGGACTTGTTGAGAAAACGATTTACGGCGAAATAACTTGCGCTATACCCTAAAACTGCGCCAAATAACACAATTCCTACCAATAATGCAAAAAAATGTGCTTGTCCTATCACTTTTATACTAAAAGCCAAAGTACCAATATTGATGCTTACAAGGGAAACCAAGATAAGCAGCAGAAAAACGGCAAGCAATCCCGCAGCAATTCCTTGTATGAGCCCAATGCGCAAAAAAGGTTTTCGCACAAAATGACTCGTTGCGCCAATGAGTTGCATGGTACGAATCGTTAGCCTTTGCGCATAAATAGATAAGCGTATAGTATTCGTTATCAAGTAGAAAGCAATCACAATGGTAAGTAATAGTAGCAGTAAGGTAAGCAAATACATGCTCATGCTATTTTTTGCAATCGCTTGCATCATCTTAACAGGGTAGTCTATTTCTGCCACTAATCCATTTTGCAAAAAAACTTTCTTCATTTTTTCTACACTATCTATTTGCACATACTGCGACTTCAATTTTATATCTAATGAAGCAAGCAAAGGATTTACCCCGTCCATCAATTTTACGACATCTTCTCCTGTTTTTTGGAGTAAAATTTTACCTGCCTCATCTTTTGAGATAAATTTCACGTCCTCTACGCCTGCCATTTGCTTAATTTCTGCCGAAAGACTTGCTATTCTTTGCTTAAACAAGTCTTCGCCCCCCTTTTGAGGGTCGTTTAAGAACACTCGCATAGGAATAGAAGATTTGGCATAATCTACAAAGGCACTTCCAAAAAACCCAAAGGAACTGAACAAACCTAAGATAAATAACACTAAGGCAATGCTCATCGTAGAAGTGATAAAACTTCTATTTGAACGTTGTTTTAGATAGGAAAATTCCGTATATATTTCTTGAAATGATTTCATGCCACAAAAGTAGAAAAAAAGTAATTATTTATGCTTAAAAATAGCTAAATAATTACTTTTTTATTGCATTTATCGTATCAAAGTAACGGTTCCATACTTTTGATATTTCTTACCTGACTCAGCCATTGCATTTATTTTGTAAATATAAACACCTTCCGGCGCAGGTTGTCCCTTTATTTTTCCGTCCCATTCAAAATT
>JAAFHL010000382.1 GCA_013298365.1 Bacteroidota bacterium
AAGACATTAGAATAGGTAATCGCTGTACAACCGCTACCTGTGCAAGTGAGTTTCAAGCGATAATACCTAATACCTGTCGCAGTACTTGTCAGATTATAAGTAGCTAAACTTGCCCCCGAAATACTTGTCCAACTTGTACCATTTGTACTTGTTTGCCACAGATAGGTAAAAGCCCCCGTTCCCCCTGAAATAACAGAAGTAAGACTTGTAGTTGCCCCCAAACACATAGACGTTGCCCCATTGATGGTTACAATGGGGTCGGTTACAACGGTAAAGACCGCATTAGCCGATTTGCTACAACCTGTTGTGGTATTTGTACCTGTAACGATATAGGTCGTAGAAACCAAAGGTGCAGCTGTAACCACAGCTCCTGTCGTGGCACTCAAACCCGGAGCAGGTGTCCAAGTATAGGTATTTGCGCCCGTTGCGGTAATCCCTCTTTGCCCCCCTTCACAAATCGTTACACTCGGCGCATTTGTGGCTACATTAGGCAAAGGATTAATGGTTAATATCCCCGAATTAGAGTATGCCGTCCCACAGCCACTGCCTGTACACGTTAATTTTAACCGATAAGTACGCGAACTGGTGGAATTAGAGGGGGTATAAGTCGGATTTATACCATTAGCAATACTTACCCAAGCATTGTTTAGGTATTGCTGCCATTGCAAACTACAATTCCCTGCCCCATACTGCGGATTTGCCGTAAAAGTAGTTGAGCCACTGCCACAAAAAGTAGCAGCTCCTGTAATCGTTACCGAAGGGTCAGGCACAACTGTTACCGATTGCACATTGGAGTAGCCTGTACATTGCCCTGATTTTATGACAGCAAGACGGTAGTAATATGTACCTGCGGTATTTAAGGTAGCAGTATAGGCAGAACTTATTGCGTTGGAAATGTTGGTGAAAGTGATATTGTCCGTAGAAACTTGCCATTGACGGGTGTAGGGAGTGGGAGTGCCTGCTACTGTGTTTGTGAAGGTGGCTGTGCCACCTATGCAGATGGTGGTTTGAGTGGCGGTGATGGTGGGATACATGGGTACACAATTACTTGTCGTGATTTGCTGACAGTAAGTATTTGTGCCACAGGTATTTGTAGCTGTGAGGCAGACATTATAAGTACCTGCTGTAGCGTAGGTTTTGGTAGGACTTGCACTTGTTGAGGTCGTGCCATCTCCGAAATTCCAGCTATAAGTCGTTCCGTTTTGACTGGTATTTGTGAAGGTTTGGCTTAATCCGTTGTTTGTGGTGGTAAAAGCAGCGATAGGGACTACGTTTCCTGTGTAGAGTTGTTGGATTTCGGGGGCGGTAAGGGCACGGGAGTAGATGGCGATGTCATCGAGTTTGCCGTTCATATATTCAACCCCTCCTGGTATATCTCTACCAATTTCTAATCCTCCTGTTGTTATATAAGGATATGTGCCTGTAAAAGTACCATTACTTGAGAAAATACCGTTTATGTACAATTTAGTTATATTGCTATTGCTAGTAATAATTATGTTATTCCATGTATTAAAAAAAGGGTAAGTTCCAAAAAAATCAATAAAATTGCCTTGATTCATAAATGAAATATATGAACTACTACCTTGAGTTCGATATTGCAAAGACGAGTTACTACCTCCTGATTTGCAAATAGAAGAGAAATTTCCGTCAATGGAAAACACCCAAAAGCTAATAGTAATTTCCGAATTTATTGACTGCAAAGAATTTGAATTAACAGTGGCGATATAATCATCAACCCCATCAAAACTATACGCACTATTCCCATTGCCTGTATGTCCAGTAGTCAAAGTTGCTCCTCCGAAAACTGTCCCATGATTTCCATTTCCACTCATATCATTGGCATTTCCATCAAAAGGATAATAGGCTACAAGTCCGCTTGTAGGGATACCTCCGCAGTTGGCATTTGCGTTTTGGTTTACGATACTTTGTGTGCGATTACCGAGGGCATCATAACTGTATTGTAGCGTTACGCCATTGCTGTATGTGGCTTGTGTGAGGCGGTGCAGGGCATCATATTGATATTGTGCGGTCTGCGAGAATGCAAGGAGGGAGAAGAATGTTGTGAGAAAAAATATTGAGATATGTTTCATTGTTTTTGTTTGTTTTGAAAATGTGAAATTGATTGAAATTTAAGGGATTTTTCAAATCCCTATAGGTGTTTTTTCTTTCCGATAGCGTAGGGGTTGCAACCCCTACGCTATCGGAAAGAAAAAACGCTGTTGGACATACGCTATTTTGCAATTAAAAACGCTGTATAGAAAATCGTTGATTTTTATGATAGGATTTTTCAAATCGCTATTGGCGTTTTTTGATTGCAATAGCGTAGGGGGTGCAACCCCTACGCTATTGCAATCAAAAATAGGCGTAACACCCATAAATTAGAACAAAGAACTAAATGATACTTTAATCCGCAGCATTATCTTCCTTCAAAAAATCCTCAACTTGTATTTCCCAAGTTTTAAGTTCTTCTTCAAAAGATTGCTTTGCATGGTGTTGCTCCTGATTACGAATATAATTCCTTACCCGTTTTACATGAGAGGGACTTACGGTAAGTGCGGCATAACCATCTTGCCAGCCAAAATCATCGCCACTTAATCCCTGCTCTTTTATCCAATACCAACTATCTACTTTGATATTTCGCACAATATCGCTGATAGCAAACTGTGGTTTAGGCGAAATGAGCAAATGAACATGGTCTTCTATTCCGTTGATAAAGTCTAAATGATAGCCTTTTTCTGCACAATAGTTTTTGATATGCTTGTACAAATCCCATTTCCATTCTTTTTTGATAAAAGGTTGGCGGTGTTTGGTAGCCCATACAAGATGAATCCAGATAGAAAGATAGGTTTGTCGGTTTGCCATGATTATATTGTGTTTTATTGGTTTTGGAGATAAGTGTTTTTTGGTTTGCATAACGTAGGGGTTGCAACCCCTACGTTATGCAAAGTAACACAAAACCCATAGTGTAAACAAGAACAAAGATGCGGTAATGTGTCTAACTGAATTGCGACCGCAGTGCGGACGTATTTGGAAAGTGTAATTGCCTACCTTATGCTCTTGGCGTTTTGTGTTTTCACTAACGTAGGGGTTGCAACCCCTACGTTAGTGAAAACACAAAACGCCCATTCCTTTGGAATACTTCGACACGCTCAGTACAGGTCTATACAAGCTATGTGTATAGTGAGTGTATGGATTCGGAGGGAATGGCTTTTTGCTGCTGTTTTGGACTATGCACGAGGTGGGAAGGACAAAACAACTTGGCAATTCAGTGAACATCTGGAATAAAAGACTTTTTAATGGAATTCATCATTCTATCACCAACGTCTAGCCCTAATCTTCCCATTAAGTAATCACGCGCTAATTGTGAAGTTCCGTACCTCATATCTAACCAATTTAAAGCCCCCCCTTTGCTTAATATAGTATTTCCAATTTTAGTATTTAATAATTTTTGAAATTTACTTAGTAAAGCAGATTGCCCAACGAGTTTACCTCCTAAATATCCTCCAGCAGCCCCTAATGCCATACCTTTCATTAGTTTGTATTGGGCTGAAGCCGCATATCTAAGCCCAATACTAGATATAGCATTCGCCTCTGTATATTTCCCTTCAGCCATATATTTAATTGCATAAGCAGTTATAATTGTAGATTTATAGGCATCTTCTGCTGCACCATTAATTAACGCATCAACCATTCCTATAACCATACCACTTGTTCCTGATGTTATTTTCCCACTCGGATCCACCCCATTTATCGGATTCCCCCCCGCATACACATACAAATTAGTCGCCCAAATCGGGTCTTCGGAGATAAACCTCCCAGTCGTCAAATCTGCATATCTGGCTCTCATAAACGTAAGCGTAGGCGTTTCATACATCACACCTTGCGCACCTACATAACGAAAAGAATTGCCATCTCCCACAGGTTCATTTGCTGCAAGGACATTCCCAAAAGCATCATACGCATACGTGTGTGTAATTGCCTGTGCAGCATCTGTCATAGCAATGGTAGAACCCCGATAATCATAGTGATAATAATGCGTTGTGCCATTGGGTTTTATACGGCTTATTAAACCTGTGGGACCATAGACATAATAGTTTTGGACATTATTGCTGCCATCTGTTTCCATCAAGACCTGACTCATGCCCAAAATAGACAAGACATAACGAGTATTTGTGCCATTTAAGGTTTTTGACCTACGATTGCCTGCACCGTCATAACTGAAAGTCGCTGTGGCAGAGCCATTGACTGTGAGTAAGTTATCATAAATATCGAAAGTATAGGTATCTGCGCCTCTTTGTGTGATATTTCCTGCGGGGTCATGCGTGAAATTCGTAGCCCCTGCGGATTGAATCCGATTGTAAGGCATTGCAGGATAGGCAGTTGTAGCACTTGTAAGCGCAGCTAAGGCAGCGTTTAATGCAGGTTCATTTGCGATTTCCTGGGTATGGTCGCCCGATTTGTCCAATATATATGTATATTCATTTATCGGCGTTCCATTTGCCATGAAGTTATGCAAACCCGTATTGCGCCCTGCTAAATCATAATCGTAGGTCGTGTATGTACCATTTGAATAGGTGATTTGCTGCAATCTATCATCTGTAAGATAGGTGTAGTTCGTTTGGTTTCCATTCCAATCCGTTACTCGATAGCAGCGATTCAAGGCATCATATAAATATGTTACCGTTTTGTTGCCAGGATAGATGATACTTGTAACATTGTGATTATTGTCATAACCATAATCAACTGTATTTCCGTAGTAATCAGTGTAATAATCCAATCTATCATTCACATCATAATACAAATTGAGTGTACCATTTGTGTTGGTAATGGTAGCAATATTATTTCGATTATCGTAGGTATATGATGTATAGCCATCAGAACTTAGGCGACCTTTTATGTCATAAGAATAGGTAAAAGTCCCATTTCCTTTGATATGAGTTGCCAAAGTGCCATCAGGATTGTAGGTGTAAGTTTTGCTGTTTCCCCCAAAAACTTCACTCATCAACCAATCTTCT
>JAAFHL010000384.1 GCA_013298365.1 Bacteroidota bacterium
AGAAAAACACTTTGGCGGTTGGGCTAACTTCTGTGGTAGATGCAGGTTTGAGCCGCAATATCTTAGAAACGATAGACAAAGCACACAAAAATAACAAACTGCACACTCGTGTGTACGCTATGATAAGTGCAGATGCCGAAAATCTGCCTTATTACTTAGAAAAAGGCTTTTCAAAAACGCCTTATTTGAATATTCGTTCTTTTAAAATCTATGCAGATGGCGCATTAGGTTCACGAGGCGCATGTTTACTGCACCCTTATCACGACAAACACAAAGAAAGTGGCTTTTTGTTATCTACGCCTTTTCAATTAGATAGTGTGATTGCACTAATTGCAAAAAAAGGATTTCAAGTCAATACACATTGTATTGGAGACTCTGCAAATCATTTATTATTAGCGATTTATGCCAAATATTTGGCAGACAAAAAAGATGCTCGTTGGCGAATCGAACACGCACAAGTTGTAGCAAACGCTGATGTGCCTCAATTTGGCAAATATAATATTATCCCTTCCGTTCAGCCTACTCATGCAACTTCGGATATGTATTGGGCGGGCGAAAGATTGGGGGCAGAGCGTTTAAAAACAGCGTATGCGTATAAAAATTTGCTAAAAAGTGCAGGAATCCTTGCCTGTGGCAGCGATTTCCCCGTAGAAGACATCAATCCTTTGTATGGATTTCATGCTGCAATTGCCCGTCAAGATGCCAAAAACTATCCGGAAGGCGGTTTTCAAATTGAAAATGCTCTCACAAGAGCAGAAGCATTGAAAGGTATGACAATTTGGGCAGCATATTCTCAATTTGAAGAAAAGGAAAAAGGCAGCATAGAAGTAGGTAAATTAGCTGATTTTGTCGTGTTAGAACAAGATATCATGCGTATTGATGCAAGGAAAATTCGGGAAGTAAAAGTATTATCAACCTACATAGATGGCATAAAAAGATTTTAAACTAACAAATGCAAAATCAAGGAGAAAGAAATAGGCTTGTTGTTTTGTAAGAAGTTTGCAGAAAAAAATGGGAGTCGTTTGTGGGCAGAATCAGAAGTTGGGCAAGGAAGCATCTTTTATTTCACTTCATCAAATTAATACATTACATTTGCCAAATCATTTATTATTTTATTTTTATGCAAAAATTGTACTTCTTTTTTATTGTCTTATCTTTGTTTAGTTGTAGCCAAAAATCGAAAACAGACGATAAGCAAATTCAAAGTAATCCCTCACAAAATAGTGCTACCGAGAATTTTGGTACAACGGGCGATTCATCAACTACTATACTAAATATTCGTGCGGAGTATCAGCGTATTAAGAGCGATTCAGCAAAGAATAAACATGTTTTCTTAGAAGCTGATTGTAGTGGTTTTGCAGGGAGCATTGATTTTCAAGTAGAAAATGACAAGGTAAGAAGAATCGTTTATTCATCAGGCTCTGACCATGGGGGAAGTACTGAAGAATATTATTTGCGAGGCGATTCTTTGTTATTTGTTTTTATTGAGGACGGAGGTTGGATGTTTGATGTAAATAGTAAAGACCCTGAAAATCCTTCTACCATAGATGAATCTATTGAAACACGCATTTATTTTGAGCAGGAAAAGGTAATAAAAGCCTTGCATAAACAGGCAAAGGGACCGACAAAAGACATTTTTGCGTTGATGGCAAAAGCCAAAAATGAAAATCTTGCAAACGAAAATGGAGAAAAATGGCTGAAAAATTTGCAGGAATTAAAACAAGTATTGAAAACCAAGAGATTTGAAGCCTATTTGTGTAAATAAAGAGCGGATTATGTGGGCATTGAGCGGAGCATAAATGACCACTATTTATTTGGCTTCGCCAAATTAGGGGAGAGTTTCGACTCCACTCACGATTATTCGTACACGCAAGTAACATTAAGCTATAATTTTAGGATATGATGGTTAAAATCAAAGAGCAATGGCGATTTTTTCAACACAGAATGTGAGAAGTTCCCGAAAAAGGAACTTCTCATATTTTTATCCACTAAAAGTATTTATTTCTTTTCTTCAGCCTTAGGAGCATTTTCTTTTGCAGGCTCTGTTTTAGGAGATTCAGCAGGTTTTGTATCAGCAGCAGGAGCCGCTGTAGCTTCGCCTTCTTTCTTTTCAGCAGCAGGCGCTTGTGGCAATTGAGTTGCATCTGGCGCAGAGGTTGCGTTTTGAACAGGTGCACCATCAAGTGAACGCTGTATAAGTAGCGTATCATCAGCAGGACCGCTATCCATGTTTCCTACTACATTTGTCGTAAAAGCTAAGATAGCAATGCCGACAGCTAAGTACCAAGTAAGTTTCTCAACAAACTCGTTACTACGGCGTGCGCCAAGCACTTGTGTAGTGTTTAATCCAAAAGTAGAGTTGATTCCCCCTCCTTTGCTATTTTGAATAGATACAACAGCAATCATAAGAATAGCCGCCACAATCGTCAATAATCCAAGAACGTAAAACATGATGTGTGAGTTATGAGTGATAAGGTGCGAAAAACAAGAAAATAAGTCTATTTTTTAGTCTTTCATAACCGCTTTTATTCGGGTGGCAAAGTAAGCACTTTTTTCCGGAAATTGCAAACTTAATTTTTCATAAATTCGTAATGCCTCTGTTTTATTGCCTTGAATGGCATAAATATAAGCCATCGTTTCCGTAACTATGTCATCTTCATCTCTTTGAAGAAGGTTTTGTATAGGTGTGTCTTTTTCACCTACATTCATGCGTTTGCGTGAAAGTTTTGGTTCTTTTTCCAAAAATCTGTTTATAATGGAAGTCGTTTCAGGACTCATATTATCTGCTTCTGTAAATAAAGTGTTGTCTTTTGATTCAAAATACTGTGCTAATTCACCTTCGTTAACGATAATTTTGACCAAAAGGTTTCGTTTTTTGTGTAAAATAATTTCTTTTTTACCAATATTTATATCTTTTTCTATCTCTTTACTATTTTTATTCAGCAAACTACTTGTATTTCCGTTTTCAATGCCTTGACTTTCAGGTATAATGAGAGGTTCATTTATTACTAAGACGTTTTCTGTTTTTTCTGCAACAACAGCTTCTTCTATCACTTCTTTTTCAACTATAATATTTTCCTGTTCTGCCTTTTCTGTTTTTTCTGCAACAACGGGTGCAAAAAAAGCTTCTTCTATCACTTCTTTTTCAACTATAATATTTTCCTGTTCCGATTTTTCTGTTTTTTCTACAACAACAGGCGCAAAAAAAGTTTCTTCTATCGCCTCTTTTTCACTAATTTCAGAAATGTTACGTGGAAAAACAGGGATTTGCACTTCATGTTCCCGTTTTTTATTTTCTGTGTTAGGTGCTTCAGGCTTATTCGTTGTTTTTTTGAAAAGGTTATCTGTAATCAAAAAACTATTCACCCCCTCCTCAATAATGAATTGATTTTCGTGTTGAAAACTAGAAAGAAGCTTTTCATTTTCAATATATGACGTTTCTAAGACATCAAAAATATGTAATGCAGAAAAATCAATGGAAGATTTTCCTTTTTCAGGGTTATCTCCATCAATATTGAAAGCGGAATTTGATTCTATTATTGGCATATTTTCGTCATAATTTGCCCGACAAAGGTACGTCTTTTTTCATTAAGTGCACTTTTTTCACAATAAAAAAAAATGCCTTTCTCATAAAAAATAAAACCACAAAGTTCACAAAGAAAAGTCAGCACAAAGAACACAAAACAGCCTATTCTGCTATAAATCTTTGTGTTCTTTGTGAATCCTTTGAGAACTTTGTGGTAAAATTTAACCTTTTTATTCCATTATTTTTTTTATGAGAAAGCCATGCGATAAAAAAGTCAAAACTACTGCAATATTTTAGACATCATACACTCCCCATTTTTCATTTTTTATTAGTTGTTCTATATGAAAACGCAGCCCTTTGAGTATCCTAAAAATATCAAAAAGTTCCTCATCTGCACAAGAAAAATCCTTGCTAATGGCATATTCATTTCCCACTAAAGCCATAAAATACCAAATCCGCCCAATCACATAACATCGAAAAATAGGGAAATATGTCCTTTTTTTTGCGCAAATTTATCAGAAATTGAGGCTAAATTGCTACCTTAATCCCCAAACCCTGCTGAAAACCAACACCTTTTGTAACACCATAACTCGGTATAGAACTTATATTTAGCGCAGGTCTTGCTTCATAAAACAAGTGAATTTGATTCCAAATAGGCTTTTTCTTAATGATTCTCATTTCTATACCAAGGGGAATATATGCCAATAAATTGTAATTCGTTTTGTTGCTAAACGTTTCTATAAAAGCATTATTATTCAAATTATAGGTAAAGTAGGCAATATTATTTGCAGATTCTTTGCTTGCATATTCGTAGTAAGAAACACGTGTTTGCGCATTGAGCGACACACCCAAAGATGTTCCAATTCCAATATAGCCTGAAAAACGAGCCGATGGGTTTGTACGATATATATAAGAAATGTCAAGATGCAATTGCTCGGAAGAATATGCCATAGAACAATTTTTAGTGCGGACAGAATCTAAAAAATACATTGCCCCTGTTTGTGTAGAAATAAGCGTATCACAAGGCTTTCTTTCCGTAGCATAAAAAGAAGTTCTTAGATTTTGAACATTAAAATACTGAAAGCCCACACGAAGTTCAGGTTTTGCCTTTTTGGTATTTTTGCCAAATTCAATGCCCATCATCATCGACAAAATAGCATTTGTTGGTGTTCCAGCACTATTTCTGCTTGTAAAACAGCTAAAATCTTTTTGTAAAATGATAGATTTTGGCGCAAGTGCTTGAAAATCGCTTAAAGTAGCATTGAAAGAAGGCGTTATTATTATGCCATATTAAACAGCAATATTCGTTATTCTGATTTTTTTGTTGCTTTCTCCCTCGTTTTGTGAAAAAAGTAAGTTTGCAGAAATGGTACAAATTAGAAAGAGAAAATAAATTAGTTTTTTCATTTGTGTAAAGTGTTGTATCTAATTGAACGAACCTTATTTTCGCCAATGTCAAATTA
>JAAFHL010000385.1 GCA_013298365.1 Bacteroidota bacterium
GTAGGAAGATGATAAAGGGGAATATTAATTTCTGCTTGTTCAGGCGAAATGCTTATTTTTGTTTTGGAAATCTGATTGTTTTCTGCATCTAAAATATAGACCTCTATCGTTTCTGTAATCGTTGCTTGTAAGCTCATATGGAGATTATCGCTTGCTTTTGCCTGAAAGTTGTCTTGCACAGAAAAAGTATTTACCTTTGTGGAAGCAGGCATAAGGGTAAGCCATTTGTCAGATTGCGCCAAAGTGATGTTTGCCAAAATGATGAACAAAGTAAAGATTATCGTTTTCATAAGATGATGTTGTGAATTGTTGTTGTTGTTTGATGATGCAAAGATGCAGGGTTTATATATATTGTATATGGAAATATAAGGGCAAATAGTAACATATTTTTCACCATATCAGCTTTTCAACAATTTGATTATCAGTTTTTTACATACAAAAAAGGGTAACAAATCAGCTAATTTATTCGCTATCATTATTATCAAAAAAATATGCGTATCGCACTTTTTCCAGGCTCATTTGACCCCATTACCTTGGGGCATGTAGAAATTATCGAAAGAGGCTTAGCACTTTTCGACAAAATTGTTGTGGCTGTAGGAACTAATAGCCAAAAAAAATACATGTTTTCCGAAGCAGAAAGGCTTCAAATGCTTCAAGCTACTTTTGCACATCAGCCCCATATTCAAGTAGAAAGTTATTCGGAATTGACGGTAGAATTTGCCAGAAAAAACAATATCCCGTTTATTTTGCGGGGGCTGCGCTCTCCCAGTGACTTAGAATATGAACAGCCGATTGCTTATATCAATCAACATTTGAATCCTAATATAGAAATTGTTTGCTTGTTGAGCAAGCCCGAAACAGGACATATTTCTTCTACCATTGTGCGAGAAGTGATACGTTATAAGGGGAGTTTAGCAGGGCTTGTGCCAGATGCGGTGATAAAACAATTAAATCTTTTATAAGTGCTTCCCCAAACATGGCAGGGACATGATAAAATAGGCTAGCTATTACGATTTTTTCATAAAAAACGCTGGGTTAAAACCATAAAGGTTTATCGAAAACTTATACGGGTTTCGTTTGTAGCGTAGGCTTTAGCCTGCGTTTAACAAAACACAAGCTAAAGCGTATGCTACAATGGCGTAATAATTTTTTAAGAAGTAACATAAAAAAGGGCTTGCCGCAGCAAAGCCCTACACATTTATTTCCAGTATTATGCCTTTCAAGCAGTCATAGCCCCTTAAAATGACTTTATCTAACTACTGACAACTTACCTTTTGTTTGTTGCAAATCGCTTTCATTTTTTAAGCTCCAAATGTAACTGCCTACACTCAATTTACTTATATCAAAAGTTTGGGCTTTGCCTATTTGCATATTTATCCTTTCATTTACAAGCAATTTTCCCTCTAAACTGTAAATCGCAAACTGATACATTCCTGCTTTTTCATTTTCTGAAAGAGAAATATGGAGTTCATTGTTGGCTGGAACAGGATATATTTTTGCCGCAATTTGCGCAGAAATACCATTTTCTATGCCAACAGTAGGCGCAAACCAGGTAAGTTGTAAGGGATTTCCAAGTGAATCTACCGTTAATTCGGCTACCGCTAATTTTGATTCTTTGGCAAACCAATTATAACTTACCGTTGTGTCATTTGTGCTACTAAATAACTGAAATGGCGCAAATGGAAATAATTTTGCCCAAATGCTGTCCGTTAAATACTCTATATGTTTGACTCTCAATGCACTGTATGTTCCATCGGGCGTAGAAACTGTTCCCCAACCATCTGTGCTGTCTTTAACAATCGCAAGTCGCTTGTAACGAATCTCACTTACCCCAAAAGCAGAGCCATCGGTGGTAACGTCCATGCCATAGTTATCGGTAAAAGAGCTACCGTATGTTAATGGGAAATTCTGCACAAGCAAAGATGGATTGAAGGGAACGACTAAGGGCGTACCTGTGCCAATCAAATCGCCGCCTATACCGTTAGCCACTAAAGAAGTGCTATTTTGCGTAAAATACAAATAACTTGCATTATCATTTGTCAAAGCAAGATTAGAACTTGAAAATCCGCTTGCAAATGGGGTAGTACTTGGCGCAACCGCAGTAGTTGTTTCGGTTTGATGTGCGACTGCATTGCTCAAATCCCATGTTTGATTTGCCCCTGCATTACCAGGTGTTACTACGGCAATTGTGTCAATGTTGCGATTTATAATATCACCTACTTGTGCCATGTCTGTCTCCACAATGGTAATTTGTGCCATCGAAATGGCAGGAAAAAGGCATATCATGCCTAAGATTTGTCCAATTTTTTTCATTTTACAATAAAATTTAAGATATATAATGAATCTAATAATCCATTCCACAAAGATAAAACATGTATGCGTAGCGTTGCATATTTTCTTGCATTTTTGTATAAAATAATTAAGAACAAGCATTTTATTTCTCTTTTCTTGTATCTTTGTATATAAAATAACAAAAATGAAAACACTTTTCTTCCTGCTTTTTCCTTTGTTGCTGTCTGCGCAATCTTATCGTATAGAAGGTAATATTGCCAATATTCCTGATGGCGAAATATATCTCATGGAGATAGAAAGTTATAGTCTATTAGACACAGCAAAAGTTACAGATAGCCATTTTGTTTTTGAGGGGAAATTTTTAGATGGACCTCAATCTGTTGCTTTGTATTATGGCAAACCTTTTTGTCCTTTTTTGGCAGAAAATAGCAAGATTTTTTTGGAAGGAGATTTGCAAAATCCTGATAATGTAAAAGTTATAGGCTCTGCTGTGCAGAAAGACAATGAGGCTTTTGAGGCAATTTTCAAACAAATAAATGAAAAATATACAGGCATTTTTCAGGCTGAACAAAATAGACAGGTGCAGTCGCCAGCTATCACGCCCGAAGCGCAATACGAAGATGAGGACAAACTAATTGCGATTCAAGGCGAATATATGGACAAAATAAAAGAAGCTTTGGCGGATTTTATGAGAAAAAATCCAACATCAAATTGTTTGGGATATTTGGCGCATAGCTACTATAAAGATGAAGCAGACTATGCGAAAAAAGAATATCTTTGGAATTTGATTCCGCAGGGCAAAAAGCAAGAAACATACGCCATTCGTTTCAAAGACAATATAGACGAGGCAAAAAGTTGGTTGCAACAACCTGCGGCAAATTTTGCGATGAAAACGCCCGAAGGAAAAACGGTTTCTTTGGCAGATTACAAAGGCAAATATGTTTTTGTGGATTTTTGGGCAAGTTGGTGCAAACCCTGTCGGCAAGAAAACCCCAAAATTGTACAAGCCTACGAAAAATTCCACCCAAAAGGCTTAGAAATCTTAGGCGTTTCACTGGATAGAGACGCAATTTCTTGGCAAAATGCCATTCGCAACGACAATTTGACTTGGACACAAATCTCTGACCTCAAAATGTGGGAATCCGAAGCGGTTCGCATTTATCGCTTTCAATATATTCCCTTCAATCTGCTCATAGACCCAAATGGGGTTGTGATTGCCAAAAATCTAAGAGGCAAACAATTAGCAGCCTTTTTGGAGGACTTGTTTTAAGGAATATCCATTTTCACCTTTTTTGCCGCCGCAGGAATTTCAAGGAAAAGCCTTTGCTTTCTTTCCTTTGCCTTGTCATGTTGTTTTGTTGCCAACAACAAAGCAATCTGATTTACAGCAGTTTGTATTTTTTCGTCCTCCTTTTTTGCATAATTTTCAGCAGTCAAAAAAGAAGATAAAGCATCAGAATATAGCCTTCTGCGTTTTTCCATCGTGCCTTTCATCGAATACAAAGCATAAAATTCTGCTGTGTCTTTGGGCTGCACCTTTTGCAAAACCTCCGTAAATTTGCTATCATCATTTTCAATATAGGCATTCGATAAAGTGGTAAGAGGCGTGTTAGAACCCATTTGCGTTTCTACAGCGTAATCTATGAAGTGATGTTGAATATAAGTGTTTTCTGTTGATTGCGAAAACTAAAAACCTAAGCCTAAAATGAAGAAGATAGCGGCTGCAATGGAGAAGATGCGGGGGAAGTTTGTTTTTTTTATCTCAATTATAGGAACAGTTAAGTACCCATCAGTAATAAATTAAGAAGATTTGAATTTTGCATAATCTATATTAAATAATGTTCCCACATTTTGCAAAACGAATAAAACTCTTTCTTTAAGTGTGTGAAAATCAGCATAATCCTGTGTTCTAATCCATCGTGCTTTGAGTTCTTTCCATACCCTTTCGCATATATTAAGATGAGGAGAGTATGGGGGTAAGTAAAAAATAAAAAGGTTCTTCTCTTCCCACTCTTTTTCTTTTTCTTTAAATGCCGCCGACTTGTGGATAGAGCAGTTATCCAAGACCAAAAGGGTAGGCTTATTTAGGGTTTGCACAAATTTATCTAAGACTTGTATCACAAACTCTGAAGTTCCTTTGCCCTCTGATGTCTCGAAAAAGAAGTCGTTATTTCGACTAATCATGCCAAATATATTGATGTATTTGCCTCTTTGTGAGCCTATTGCCACTTGTTCTCCTGGGAACTGCCATCCGTAGGGAACATAGCCATTCTCGCATACTCGACTCTCATCTCCATAATAAATATCTATTAAATCGTCTTCACTTAATCCTTCGGCTAAACTTAATCCCTCTTTTTTTAGCTCATAGAACGCTCCATCAGGGCGTTTTTTTCGCTAATCGTCTGATTATGTGGTACTTCCCACGAACCTTTTTAAAAAAGCTTCACCTGATAATCAGACAATTTTTGCCATTTCTTTTCTTCTATTATCACTTTTGCCAAGCTCAACCGCTGACGTTCTGTTTGTACTGCACTCATTACTAACGCTTTATCACAAGGCTGTAAGGCTGCCTTACGACCGCCCCCTTTTAAATTTGATAGACACTTCAAGCCTTGAAAAGCGTAATTGTATTCGTATCTATCTAACGTAGAGGTGATAGTCGTAGAACTACAGCCTAATCGTTGCTGTATT
>JAAFHL010000386.1 GCA_013298365.1 Bacteroidota bacterium
ATGGTAAGAAATGACATTGCACAATTTAAAGCAGAAACTTTCTTTTATGTCATTTTGGACGAGTCGCAAAATATCAAAAACCTACAATCTCAAACGAATAAAGCAGTTACTTTGCTGAAAGCAAAACATCGTTTGGCATTGAGTGGCACGCCAATAGAAAACAATTTGAGTGAGCTATTTGCGCTGTTTCGTTTCCTCAATCCTGCCATGTTTGGCAGCGAAGAAACCTTTAATCAGCATTATTTGCAGCCCATTCAAAAATACAATGACATAGAAGCGACACAAGATTTGCGCAGAAAAATCTATCCTTTTATTTTGCGCCGTCTCAAAAAAGATGTGTTAAAAGAGTTGCCTGACAAAATCGAGCAGACTTTGTATGTGGAAATGAGTGATGAGCAAAAACGTTTTTATGAGCAACGCAGGCAGTTTTACAAGGCGGCAATAGATGCGCAAATTGCATCAAAAGGAATTGAAAACTCACAATTCTTTGTTTTTCAGGCACTTAATGAGCTGCGTCAGATTGCGAGTGTACCCGAAAGTAAAAGTGATGGCACAATTCGTTCTCCCAAAATTGAAACGCTTGTAGAGCAGTTGAGTGATGTGATTGCAAATGGACATAAAGCCTTGGTGTTTGTCAATTATTTGGCGGCGATAGAATTGATTGGCGAGGAATTAGATGCGCAAGGCATTGATTTTGTGAGCATGACGGGTTCTACAAGAGACAGGCAGGCGTTGGTAGATAGGTTTCAAAATGATACAAATTGCAAAGTTTTCTTGATGACCTTGAAAACAGGCGGTACAGGTTTGAACCTTACTGCGGCAGATATTGTCTTTATTTTTGACCCTTGGTGGAACAAAGCCGCAGAGAATCAAGCAATTGACCGCACGCATCGTATGGGACAGACCAAAAAAGTATTGAGTTATAAAATGATTACAGAAGGGACGATAGAGGAGAAAATTTTGCTTTTGCAAGAAAAGAAAAGCGAATTATTCAACAATATTATCAGCACTGATGCGGCTTCGGTCAAGTCGCTTTCTTCCGAGGACATCAATTTTATTTTAGGCTAAATAAACATCAACTTTCCACTTACATCATGTCATACGTAAATTACACAGCGCAAATACAATTCATTCATAACAAATATAATTCGAGACAGCGGAATTGGGCTGCTTCAACGGAGAATGTGAAAGCCTTGTCGCAGACTTTTGATATTAGCATTGATTTTAGCACTTTCCAGCATTTTGATACAATCAATAAAGATAATCTTGAACGATTTATTAAAGCAACTGATTCACAAGCGATTGCGCTCAAAAATATCAAGCTTTGGGAAAAACATTGTGGAAAACTGCCTATTTTGGATATTTTGCAGAAAAAAAGTTGGGTGAAAATGGACTGCAATTTGTTTGCGTATATTTCTTTTGGGAAAAAGGAGCTTTTTGACCTTATTTATGCTGATTTTACAGATGATGCCCAAAAACTATGGAACGCTTTGATATGGGCAAGTGAAATGTCTTCGTCACAAGTAGAAAAAGTCATTGGAAAAGACCCTATTTCGCAAGTAGAAACGGCAAAAACATATAACAGCAAAGAAGAAAAAAAGGTGTGTAGATATGATTTGAGTTTTATGTCAAACACAAATCAAACTTATTATAGCTATCAAAAAGTGATTTGGAAATTTGAACTTCCACAAGTTATCCGTTTGATGCAAAGAAAAATAAGCAAAGCACCTGCGGATTATGAATTTCATACTATTCGACTTCCCGAAAATATCAAGATTTGGGAAAGTGAGAAACCTGCTTTTGACGATATTTCTCGTGTGCTTGCCTATACTGCGCAGGGCAATCTCAAAAGTTATCCTACAAATACAGCAAATAGAAGCAGTGTGGGAAAGATGAGAAAAGCCCTCAATTTAAGGGAATATTATGCAGATAATAAGGACATTGATGATACTCGGCACTATTTGTTGGCAAATTGGGTGTTAGGACTTACGCTCAAAAATGTAAATGTGAATACGCCGCCATTAGACCTTATTAAAGACGTTTTTAGCAAGTATTCAAGCAATAAAATAGAGCCTTTTGAATGGACAGGCAGCTTGCTTAAAGGCATTAGAATGGCAAAATCGTCTTATTCTGGATATGTAACTATTGTCAATGAAAAATTACTATCCATATTAAAGCAAATTCCTGAAAAAGAATGGATTAGTACTGATAATTTAGAGAAATATCTTATGTATAGAGAGATAGATTTGTCTCCTATGTCCAAAATTTCTGCAACACAAAAGTTAAAATACAAATCCCTTAGCGAAAATTGGAACAAAGAAATGGTAGAAACAGAGGACTATGTTGATGATAATGAGTATTATGACATGGTAGTAAAGACGCATTTGTATGGCAGTATTTTTATGTTTTCAGCGTTGGGATTAATGGATATAGCCTACCATCAGCCTAATACAGAAATCTTAGGAAAAACCTATTTTTCGGAATGGGACGGGCTTTATGCCTTTAAACTGACAAATCTAGGCGCTTATTTATTGGGAAAAACAAAAGAATATATTGCGCCAGAAGTCAAAGAAAATACGACTTTGGTGTTCGATGAAAATGCACTTATTATTTTGGGAGAAGCAGGAGATAAACTTACCGACACTTTGTTAAATAATTATGTGCAGAAGGCTGGTACAAATCGTTATATTGTTACAGCATCTTCTTTTTTATCTGATTGTAAAAATCTAACAGACATCAAAAATAAAACTGCCCTTTTTAAACGCACAATAGGCAAAACGAAATTGCCCCAAAATTGGGAATCTTTTTTTGAATCGCTTTTGACTAAAAGCAGAAATGTCAATGCAATAACAGAATATGAAGTTTTTAGCCTACAAGCACAGGACAAAGAACTCATTCGCCTCATTGCACAAGAAAAAGCCTTTCAAAATGTGGTACTCAAAGCAGAAGGCTATCTTGTTTTAGTTCCCAAAAAACAAGCAAGTTCCTTTAAATCAAAATTGAAGGAATATGGTTATTTAGTATAAAAAATTGAAAAACAAGTATTTATAATTTGTAGTTATTTAAGTTCACGCAGATTTTCGCAAATAAAAGCAGATTTTCGCAGATAAAAGCCCTAATTTGCGCTCATCTGCGTTTTTTATCTGCGTTCATCTGTGAGAGCCTAAAATAATTTTGCCATTAAAACAAAAACATGAATCCAAATCCAGTTAATTCTATTCGTTTAAATAAAGCCATTAGCGATTCGGGCTTTTGCTCTCGCAGAGAAGCCGATATTTTGATAGACAGAGGCAAAGTTACCATAAATGGCAAGGTAGCGACGTTGGGAGACAGAGTTTTGCCCAAAGATATTATCAAAGTAGATAACAAACCCATCAGTCGCAAGGTGGAAAAAACGGTCTATTTGGCGTTTAATAAACCCAAAGGAATTACTTGTACAACGGATAGTAAAACCAAAAATAACATTGTGGATTTTATTAAATATCCACAAAGAATTTTTCCCATTGGTCGTTTAGATAAAGACTCCGAAGGTTTGATTTTTTTGACAAGTGATGGCGACATTGTCAATAAGATTTTGCGGGCAGGCAATCAGCATGAAAAAGAGTATTTTGTTACCGTAGATAAACCGATTACGCCTGATTTTTTGAAAAAAATGGCAACAGGCGTGCCTATTTTGGATACAATTACCCAAAAATGTGTTATCAAAAAGGAAGATAGTCATGTTTTTCGTATCATTCTCACCCAAGGTTTGAATCGTCAGATTCGGAGAATGTGCGAATATTTGGGCTATGAAGTCTTAAAACTGACCCGAATCCGCATCATGAACATCACTTTGGAGAATATTCCCAAAGGAAAATGGCGTGTTTTTACCAACGAAGAATTGAAACAAATTCAAAAATTAGTTGCCACATCTGTAAAAACGGAAGAAGCTTCGGATTTGTCAAAACCGATTGTTAAAATTAAGAAATAGACAAAAATTATATTTTTATTCTTGGGTCAAGCCACGCATACAGTAAATCTGTGAGCAGATTGATAAGCACAAAAATAAGCACAACCGTCAAAGTGCAACCCAAAATGATGGGAAAATCTCGATTGGAAAGTGAATCTATGGTAAGTTTGCCAATTCCTTTCCAGTTGAACATATATTCGATAAAGAAAGCCCCTGCTAACAGCGAAGCGAGCCAGCCTGTAACCGAAGTTGCCACAGGATTGAGGGCATTTCGCAGGGCATGACGAAACAAAGTTACGGTTTCGGAAAGCCCTTTTGCACGTGCTGTACGAATATAATCACTTTGCAAAACGTCTAATAATGAGCTTCTTGTGAGTTGTACAAAAACGGCTAAGGGACGAATCGCTAATGCCAAAGTGGGCAAAAAAAGATGTTTCCACACAATATATTCTTCTCCTGTTTGCAAGTCAGGGACAAACATATAGCCTGTTACTTCCAAATGTGTAATATTTTGTAAAAGAACCGCAAAAATCCACATCAAAATAACGCCTACAAAAAATGAAGGCGCAGAAATACCTAATACAGAAAGACTTAGAATAAATTTATCCCAAAATCTGTCTTTATTGAGTGCCGCAATCACGCCGAGAAAAATGCCGATAATCGCTGCAAAAAAAAGAGAAACACTTGCCAAAATAGCTGTACCTGTTAAATGATTGGCAATGAGGTCGCTTACCACAAAATTGCCTTGATACGACCTGCCAAAATCTGTTTTTTTGAAGCCAAAATGCTCTTTTTCTACGCCTAAAGGAGAAATTTTATGCAGATAATTAACATATTGAATGGGAATAGGCTGGTTCAATCCGTATTTTTCTGCCATATTTTCCTTTACTTCTTTGCTCGCTTTTTCGCCTACCATATAATTGATGGGACTATCTAATATATAAAAAACGCCAAATAACAGCGTTACAATTCCCCACAAAATGAGGATTCCTTGCAAAGAACGTTGAAATAGAAATCGAAGCATA
>JAAFHL010000387.1 GCA_013298365.1 Bacteroidota bacterium
ATGCCCTGTCCCTACCAAAAAGCGGCAATGCCCTGTCCCTACCAAAAAGCGGCAATGCCCTGTCCCTACCAAAACGAGGCAATGCCCTGTCCCTACCAAAACGAGGCAATGCCCTGTCCCTACCAAAACGAGGCAATGCCCTGTCCCTACCAAAAAGCGGCATTTTAGATGCCTTCCACAAAAAATGTCAAAGAAGCAAACATTATATTATCTACTCACCCGCAAACGCTCATTTGCAATGAGATGCTCACAATCTTTGCCATTTAGTTCTGCTAATTCCAAAACCGTAATTTTATAGCGTTTTGAGATGCTAAACATCGTTTCTCCTTGCCCAACAATGTGATAGGTTATGCCATTTTCTACTACTTTTTTGCCTGGAATGACAATGCCCCGAACGCCTGTGGGATTTGTTGTGCCTGGGTCGCAAACGGTAAATTTTTTGGTTGTCAATATGCCTCTTTCCATCACAAGGCTGTCTTTTGGTAGGCATACAACAGGTTGAGGAACAGGCACTTCTATCTCTACTGTTTTATAAGTTATATTTTCTAACAAGTCTATATTTCCTGCAAAAATAGCACCTTCAGGAATATAAGCACCTGTCTCTACAAGCGGCAAATTCTCATTACGAGGTTCGCCCACATATTCTTTTCTGTCCACAACTCTCACGACTTTTTTGGTCATCACCATCTTGGTTTCTGTTGCCATGCCTCTACTTTGTTGCTGTGCCACACAGGGCAAAATTTCTTCACCTTCTATGACCAAAGGTTGTCCTAACTCATCACACACTTTTATCCAAGAAAAACTTCCATACTGACAATCAGGCGCATAATATTTTCCTTTGAGGCTACCATCTGCGAATAATGTGCCTGTATAAACAGCATGTTGATTTTCGGGCGTATTTTCTACGAGGCTCATATATTTTTCCTCATAAAGCATACCTGTAAGATAATGTACTTGCATGTCTTTGGTAAAAGATGCTGTAAAAGCGCAATTCTCCGTAGGAACGATTTTCAATAAAATGCCTGTTTCCATTTTATCGCTGCTCATTCGCCAGAAACCTGATAAAGATTGTGTACCTGTAGTTTGTGCAGACAACGCCGCAACCGACCCTATATAAAGGGCTACAAAATGTAATAAACGATTCATAATTAAATGGTTAAAAATAGACTACAATGATTGATGGCACAAAAGTAAGGCATATCTTACTAATATACAAATAATCGCTAAATCGGTACAAAACAGGCATCTTATAGCACGAAAATGCACTAAACATTCCATATTTGCGAAAATATTTGCAAAATAAAGTTTGTAGAAAACAATATTTTTGGCTATGTTGAAAATAAAATTGCTTATATTTCAGTTAATTTATGTAAATTTGTAGTTAAACTGCTCATTTTCTATCTGTAAAATCATTTATCGCTGTCAAAATCTGTCTGAAAATTTAGGTTTACTCCATGAAATCAATTCAAACTATTGTCTTTATCCTTGCTTTTAGTACCAAAAGTGTTTACGCACAATGGGAGTCTTCTGAAATTTTGCTGCAAAAAGCACGCACAGAAGTTACTATTTTATGCTCAAACAACTTTGCAGGACGAGGATATATTCAAGATGGACATCGCAAAGCTGCCGATTATATTGCTCGGCGTTATCAAGAGATTGGCTTGCGCTCTACTGGAAATTTCCCCGATTCCAAAGGGATTATTAAGCCCTATCAGCAACCCTTCCCCCTCAAAGTCAATGTAGTAGCGCAATCAAAACTCTATATAGATGGACGTTTTTTGGTGGCAGGCATAGACTATATTATGAATCCTACTACGGGCAGTGGGGAAGGCTATGCACTTATCAAAGATGCAGGTTATATGCTCGACTCTGTCCCCACGATTGGTGATGGGCGTGCGGTTGTCATCACCGATGGGCTGCCGCCTGCAATTACGCAAGATGCAGGTATGAAGGAGAAATACAAAGACCAATCGAATATTAATGGGCGTGTTGCCAAAATACAGCCGCAAAATCCTACGGCAATTTTGGTGCGCAAAAAGAAATTAACGGCAAGTTTTGATGAAGAAGCGATTGCTACGCCTTATTTTGAGGTGATGGAAGATAAGCTGCCTGCGGGCTTGAAGCAAGTAAGATGGCAAGTACTTTCGGGGGTCAAAGAATTTGAGTCGCAAAATGTGATTGGCTATTTGGAGGGAATGGTAAAAGATACATTCATCATTGTGTCTGCGCATTATGACCATTTGGGCAAATTAAATAATGCCATTTTTACGGGTGCAAATGACAACGCTTCGGGTGTAGCAATGTTGTTTTCTATGGCAGAATATTTTATGCAGCATCAACCCAAATATTCTATCCTTTTTGTAGCCTTTGGCGGAGAAGAAACAGGCTTAAATGGTTCTCGATTTTATGTGATGGAGCAACCGATTGCACCTTTGGCACAAACAAAGTTTATCCTTAATTTGGATTTGATGGGTGCTGGAAATGAGGGGATTATGGCAGTTGGGGGAAATGATTTTCCTACAATTTTTCAAAAATTGACAAAAATAAATGAAGAAATAAAAGCTGTTCCCATTGTAAAATCTCGCCCAAATGCGCCTAACAGCGACCATTATTTCTTTTTGGCAAATGGGGTAAAAGGCTTTTTTGTTTATACCATGGGCGGTCCACCTTATTACCATGATGTATATGACACACCTGCACATTTAGAGTTTTCTAAATTTGTAGAAGTACGAAATTTGTTATTACGATTTTTAGAAAGAATTTGAACGCTAATCTATCATGCAACTACACTATCTTACACAAGACCTTAGCCATATCTCACACCCTGAAATGGCAAAAAAAGCACTTGAAGGCGGCATAAAATGGGTACAAATTCGCATCAAAAACCAGCCTTTTGAGGTATGGAAACAGATGGCTTTTGATACGAAGCAGGTGTGCGATGCTTTCAAAGCTACTTGTATCATCAATGATAATGCCTTGATTGCGGCAGAAATTGGGGCAGATGGCGTACATTTGGGCAAAACGGATATGTCGCCTGTGGAAGCAAGGCGTTTATTGGGGAAAAATAAAATCATTGGTGCAACCGCAAATACCTTTGAAGACATTGTAGCACTTGCCGAAATGAAGGTGGATTATATTGGCTTAGGACCTTTTCGTTTTACAGGGACAAAACAAAACCTTGCGCCTATTTTGGGCATAGAAGGTTATGAAATCATTTTCGCACAAATGAAAAAAGCGAACATTTCCCTTCCCATTATTGGCATTGGCGGCATCGCTTTGCAAGATATTTCTTTGCTGAAAAAAACAGGGCTTTCGGGCATTGCTATTTCTTCGGCGATTAATTTGGCTGAAAAGCCAAGTCAAGTTGCTGCGAAAATGCTTGCTGCTTTGGAATGAGGAAATTTAATCCTTGCTTTTTCGATTTTCAGAAAAATCTTTTTCGATGTCATACGGCACGATATACGTTGAAATTTTGATGTTTTCAAGCTCACTTGTTGAACCCAAATTCAGCATTTCTACATTTTCCACGACTTTTGCGTTACGTACTTTGCTATTTACAAAAACCAAATACACACCTTCTTTCAAACCCAAACTGTGAATATAATGGGCAAGTTGCTGTTTACCATCAGCAAATTGTGAAATATTGTAATAAATTTTGCCTTCTATAACCATTTCTTGCCCTCGAATATTAACAATTAAATCACTTCTACCCAATGCTACATGCGGTTCTAAATAGCTTTTTCCTTTTAATACTTGCAAAAAAGATTGAATATAGGTCTCAAAACTATACATTAAAGCGGCTTCTAACAGCCCTTTAGGTTTGCCATTTGCATCTTTTTCGATAAAATACCGAAATCCTCGCCTTGCAGCATATTCTTGATAGCCTCGAATTATTTTATCCATATTCAACATGCCTGCTGCGGTAAAATACTCATCAATATCAATATTGCCTTGTATTTCCGCTGCTTCGCCATTCATGATAGGATAGAAATATTTTTGAATACGTTTTTTATACAAAGGCACCCAAAATTCGATATTTCCTGCTGTATTTTTGTGAATAATGCCATTTATATGCAAATAACGATGTTCTTCTTTGTCTATGTCAAAGCGAATATTGCCTTCTGTAAACAGCAATTTTTCCATAAAAAATTGGTAATGTTTTGCTTTATTGATAATATTGGCTACATTTTTATCCAAAGCCTCATATAAATACCAGTCTTCTACAGCCAAATATTGCTCATAGTCAATTACTTGCAAATCTTCATACAGATTTATCAATTTTTCAGCAAAACCATTCACAAGCCCAGGTTGCCCTGCGGTAATGTGTGCAATTTTTTGTTTTACTACGGCTGAAAATCGTTGATTTGTTTCGGTTTCATGTTGCCCAAGCAATTCAAATATCTCATTTGGCGTAAAATAAGGGACTTCCAAATTGTCTGAAATATTGAAGGGACTTGCATTGTCCTGCACAACTCCTGTAATATTGCTTACACCAACCAAAATAACCGATTTTAGGGCATGTTCTCCACGAGAATGATATGCGTTGCCAATTGTGTGAAGAAATTGCCCAAAAAGTTCCCGATTCAAGCCTTCGACTTCATCTATAATAAATACGCCATTGAAATCATTGAGTTTGCTTATTTCATGGTATAATTCCGAAAAAGTGGGTGCGGCAATCAAAACGCCCCAATCTCTTGTGAGTCTCTCCGAAATGAATTTGCACACAAAAGTTTCAGTCGTGTTTTGAAAATTCTCAATATTGATATGACAGACTTTGTAGCCATCTTTGAGCAATTCATTTGCAAGCAAGCGAAAATACGTACTTTTTCCTGTTTGACGAGGTGCCCATATTGTGAAATAGCGTTCATCTTTTACCAATCTTATGCCTTTTTCGACCAAACTTGTCCGAAATAAGGTATAGTGTTTGGCGGGAATATTGGGACCTGAAGTATTGAA
>JAAFHL010000398.1:0-3957 GCA_013298365.1 Bacteroidota bacterium
AATTACGGTTACACAAAGTCAGCCGATTACTGCTTCATTTACGTATGCACCCGAAGTCGTTCACCCAAATGAGTTGGTGTATTTTACCAATCAATCTGCGGGCGGAAACTTAGGCAGTTGGGAATTTGGTGATGGTGGACAATCTACCTCTTTCAATGCGGTACATGGCTATCAAACACCTGGCACTTATGCCGTTTATTTGAGTGTTGCAGACCAATATGGTTGCAATGACGATACAACGCAAATGCTTGTGGTGGTAGAATGGGGCAATCCATTTATTCCTGATATTTTTACCCCAAATGGTGATGGTACTTTTGATTTCTGGGAAATTTACTATGCTGACCTTCAAGGGATTACTACTTCTGTATTTGACCGTTGGGGCGTACCTGTATTTGAAACCCTAAACCCGAATAATCTTTGGGACGGAAACAAAGCTACAGGACAGGCTTGCCCTGCGGGGGTATATTACTATATTATCACAGCAAGCAAGCCTTCGGGCGAAAAAGTAACGCTGAAAGGCAATGTTACTTTGATGAGATAAGGGTTGTTTTTTATTATTCAACATAAAAAAGAGGCTGTCTGTAATGGGCAGCCTCTTTTATTAGAATAGAAAGGAGAAATAATAATAAATTTAATCAATCATTTCCAAAAGAAGATTGCATTTTGGGCGCAAGCGTTTTTGACGCAGCCTCGATTTTTTCTACTGTTGTAGTACCTTGTACAATCTCAAACGCTTCTTTAAGATGTGCTACCTTGGAAAGAAAAGATATTGCTTGAGACTCTTCTTCTTGAGAATTGAGTTTGTCATGGTTTAGTAGATGAATTACCATTTTACTCTGTTCCGCTAAAAAAGACAATAATAATTGCATTTCTATTAAGTCAATATCTGCATCTAAATTGGGTTTTGCCCAAAAAGCGTCATACACATATTCAGAAACATTAGAAAAATCTATTTTTCGGATATGTGCTTCTTGCAATATATTTGTGTAATGTGTCATTTTTTGTTATTTTTAGCATATAAACTATTTTGAGGATATTAGTATTCTAAGGAAATCTAAATTGATTTAAGTTATTAAAATCCAATATATAATGCCTTCAAAATAGCTTACTTAGCCATTAGTCTATAAAATTACTGTCTTATACCTCTCTTAGTTGTATGCGGACTATCTGGCGTAGGAAACCCATTTTTCCATTTTTGCGCAATCGCCATCGCAGTTGCCAGCATATCGGGCGACCATTTTTCTACTTGCCAAGCAGAATTTGCTAATTTTGACTTAGCAAGCAGTTGCTGTGCTTGTTGATAATCTTGAGCGTTTTCCAAAATATGCGAAAGTTGCTGCTGTTCGAGATATAAACTTTCACTTGCAAAAGGTTCATTGTCAAGGTTCAGCTTGTTTTTTTGGGGTAAAAAAGAAGCCTTTTCATTTTCACCCAAAAGAAAATTGGCTTTTGAAACGATGACTTCCATTTGCAAAAAATCTTGCTGAAAGGCATATTGTTCTGTTTCCGTTTTAAGTGCAATGCCCATTTGCTCTAATACAACATATTGTACATGAGGACATAAAGGAATCGTTTTTTCTAATAAAATAAAAACCTCCTTTGGTACAGCATTATCATGCGTGTCTCGCCTGATTTTTTCGGAGACATTTGTCGCTGCATTTTCCCAACTTCCCCCCGAGATATGAATTTCTCTTACCTTTTCTAAGGGATAAAACGCCATTATCTCCTCAAAAGATAGCTTGAAATTATGAATTTGACAATATAAATTGTGCAAATCTAAAATGATAAAACCATTTATAGGCTCAAGTAATTGTGCCAAGAAATCGCCTTGCTTTTTTACTTCGTCTAAAGAATAAGCAAAAGCTAAGTTTTCTAAGCCCACAGGACATTGGCACGCAGCCTGTATTCTTTTCAATCTATCTCTGCCCAATGCCAAAGTAGTTGGGGTAAAGGGAATGTTTAAAGGTGCGCCTTTGTGAAAATCTTCGCCTGTCATAAAGCCAAAATGCTCACTTATATGAGAAAAATGAAATTTTTGGGTCAAATCCGTCAATTTTTGCAACCATTTTGTTTGCTCTTTTGTCCATTTTCCCCCAAAAAGCGAAAAATATACGCCATGTCCTATCAGCCTGTTTTCTTGACTAAAAGCTTGTATCAATTCCAAAAACCATTCGGGAATCTCGTTATAGTGAAATAATGTATCAAATGACCATTCAACTGCCTCCACTTTTTCGGCATCAAACAAAGGGAGAGATGCCTGCAAAATATGTATATCTAAATTGCAGGCAAGTGTAGCTAAGATTTTCGCCATGTTTGCAGGAAATTAACCCATACCACACGCAGGACAATTGTCAATATTGTGCGTGTTTTGGGTATTAGACGTGTTATTTGTTTCTATTTTCGTCTTATCATCTGTGGGCTTTATTTCCTCTTTTGCGGAGGAACAAGCATTTAGCGTAGTGCCTACAACTACCGCAAGGGCAATGGTTTGTAACAAAGATTTTGAAATTTTCATATAATTTTGCTTATAAATAAAAAATAAAGATATTCAATTACATACACGTAGCATATCATAAAATCGTTAGTTTTTCTTGGAAATAATTATCCCATTCCACAACCCGGACAATCATGCGGGATATGTTTAACAGGTTTTTCCAATTTCCCCCCCTCTTTTTGGGGCTTTACTTGTTCTTTTGAAGATTTACAGGCGTTTGTAGTTGTACCGACTACCACAGCAAGGGCAATGGTTTGTAATAAAGATTTTGAAATTTTCATATAATTTTGCTTATAAGGAATGAGTGAATAATAACTTGTTAAAGTTTATCCATTCTGCAAGAATCCAGAAAACTGATACTTAAACACTTAGCTTTTCTGGATTCTTGCAGAATGGTTGTTTTATTGTTCACTTGTTCCTAAGTAAAAAAGGTTCTTAAAAAATCATTACGGGATTGTAACATACGCTTTAGCTTGTGCTTTGTTAAACGCAGGCTAAAGCCTACGCTACAAACGAAACCCGTATAAATTTTTGGTAAACCATAAAAAATAATGCTATTCAATTATATATACGTAGTATATCATAAAATCGTTTTTTTTGCGAAAATCATATTTTATGCTGCGGGAAAAACAACAAAAAAGGCTGCTCTTTCGAGCAGCCTAAGAGGTATGTCTTTTCGGTTGTTATTGCTTAGGTATAAGCAAATAAAAGTCGGTTCGTGGAACTAACAGTAGGTGGCTTATAATAATTAACGAAAAATAGATTTTCTTACAAATAACATTAGCTTCATGCTTGTGCGACAAAATTTGTGCCGCTTGGATTCATTAATACTGCCACTAACTGCGAAAATAAGTCCTGAGAATCAGTAGGTTGCATTGCCAATAAGTCAGAATAATGGGTTGCTTGTTGGTCATACTCATCTACTAATTTCTTGCCTTTTTTGGTCAAAGTAATCAATACAGAACGTCTATCTTCTTTAGAATTAACCCTTTTGATTAGTCCAAGCTCCTCAATTTTATCTACTAAACTGGTAAGCGTACTGAATTTTATGCCAAAAGTTTCGCCGATATGTTTCATTTTTTGCGCACCATTTTTGTCCACATATAAAATGATTTCCATTTCGGTTTCCGAGATGTCATATTGATGTCTTATGTAACTTTGATGCTGTCTAAACGCATCACGTAGCGTAAGCAACTGCTGCTTGATTGCCGAAATCCTTTCGGACATGCCATTTTGAATAAGGTCATGTGTCATATTTTGTCTGTAATTAAAGGTTGATGTAACAAGTCAAAGATTGGTCTTTGGTATTTTGACGTTGCAAATATACGGAATATTTTATAAAACTATACAAATATGTAGGTTTTTTTAATTTTTTTATAATGTGAATATATAAAAGAAACGAATAAACAAAATGTTAGTTGTGTTGAAATAGAAATGTCTTATTGATGAAATAAAAAAAAAAA
>JAAFHL010000398.1:3967-4878 GCA_013298365.1 Bacteroidota bacterium
ATATATCTCCAATCAGACGTATATAACGTATATATGTGTTAAATTAGTTGTTTTTTCAGAATAAATATTTCTAAAACCTCAATTTTTTAAGAAAATAGGCTATTTTACGGTCTCAGAATCTAACATGATGGTAACAGGTCCATCATTTAGCAAAGAAACTTTCATATCTGCCCCAAATTCGCCTGTTGCTACCTTACCCGAAAATGCAGCTCGAAATGCGGCTATCGCTTGCTCATACAAAGGAATTGCTACCGCAGGCGGCGCAGAGCGCATGTAGGAAGGGCGATTTCCTTTGGCATAATCGGCATACAAAGTGAATTGCGAAATAATAAGTAATTCGCCTTTGACATCTTGCACAGAAAGGTTCATTTTGCCCGCTTCATCGGTAAAAATGCGTAATTGTGTGATTTTTTTGACCAAAAAATCTATGTCTTTCTCGGTATCTGTGTGGGTAATGCCCAACAAAATCAAAATACCTTGCCCTATGCTACCGATTGTGTTGCCTTCTACGACAACATTTGCGTGTGATACTCTTTGAATGAATGCCCTCATCAATAATTGAAAATTAAGCTATGTTACCTAACAAAAAGGTGCTGCCGCAAGCGTCTCGCTTGTGTCGACCTCTCTTGAAGCCTCTGCTTCGAACATAGAAGCGGAGGCTTCAAGAGAGGAAATACAAGGAAAACCTTGCGTTAGCGCAGTTTTAGTACAAACAATGGGAATATATTTACTTTCAGTATTTCCTGATAGTTATACCATTTTTATTTAAAAAATTAGCTCTTTAAAAATCCATATTCATACACCTTTGGCGCAATTTTGTCCCCAAGTTCTTTCAATTTTTCCCGCAAATCTGCTATCAATTTTGTATAAGTTTCATCTTCACTTTTGCTATTCATTCTATCTGTTGAGTT
>JAAFHL010000388.1 GCA_013298365.1 Bacteroidota bacterium
TTCGTAGGGAGTAGGCGCACCCGAGAGTTTAAAAAGAATGCTCCCATCTGCTGTTATTTTTCCAATACCTACTTTTACTTCGTTCGGTTTTTCTTTGTTAGGTAAAAAATAGCCCTTGAAAATGCCCGTATAAACAGGAATTTTTTCGCTTGTCCCATCTAACATCTCAAAACTGCTCAGGGTTTCAAAGCGTTTTTGATATAATTGATACCTGGTTTTTGCAGGAATAACAGCTTCTTCACAGGTTTTTCTATCTTTTTTTTGGTGAAAAAACATCTTACCCGCAACAGGTCTATGCCCCTTAAAACGAGCTGCATACACACACGCCATTTTTTCTCTGTCTTTGAGTCGCTGCCCATTGTCGTGCGTGATAATAAACGCATGATTTTCGCCCCTATCATCTCTTGTCGTAAAAGCAATGCTATTGTCTAACTCATTGATTTGAAAAAAACCTTCTCGATACACCGTTTTGCGCCCAAGAAAAGAAAGTTTTATCTTTTTTATATCTTCCCAAATTTCTAAAATAGTGGTTCTTGTCTGAAAATCATTGTCCAAAAAATAGCCTGCATAATAGAGACTTGGCAACTTTTCATTATTGAGATTGCGTTCAATCTCTTCCAAATAGCGCAAATAAACCTCTATTCGCTCAATTTCATATTTATAATTTTTGTCTTTTAGGCGAGACATAATTGCAGGATAAGTCGGCAATTCGGCATCAATTGCCTGCATTTTTTCGGCAATCGTTTTCGCACTCAAGCCTGCTTTTTGTAGGCGATTAAAGACTTCTATGACCTTGTTTTTTGTTTCTAAATAGTTCATTAAAAAATCATTAAAAAAAATGCACAAAAAATTTGGTGATTAGATAATTTTTTTCCTATCTTTGTGAAATAAATAAAGAAAACAGCTATGAATGAACTGAAAAAAACTATCTATAAAAATACATTTCCATTTTCTATCTACTTGCTAAGATAAACTTAACACTTATTCAATTTTTGCACTATGTGATACATTACTTGCTACACCGTCTTACAGTACTTGCTCTGTAAACTACACCGCACTTTTGTGTATGTATTATCTATGCACAAAAGTAAACCATTAAACCGATTTTTACAAAATTCTTAACTATCTTTTTAAATTAATCCACAAATTATGAGCTTAATCGAACTTATGCGCCGAGATGCCACAACTATTAGAGTGTACTACAAAGAACTGCTATCTTATTCAGAAACCTTATGTTTTCATGCAGGTTTAGACAAATATCATGCAGAAGACATTGCACAAAATACCATGAGTGTATTTTTGCAACAAATTGAAAATGGGCAACTTAGCTATTTCTTTGGTGAAATTATCACTTGGGCAAAAGGTATAGCTAAAAACAAATTCTACGAAGTGTTAAGAAAGGAGGGAAGACAAAAAGATTTTTTATCCTTGCATAATCAAGAAAATCTTGCCGAAGAGGACAATGAGGTTTCTGATTATCAAAAAGAAATAGTAGAAATAATGTTGGCACACCTCAATAAAAAGGAGCGTTACCTCATTGAGCTATTTTATTATCATGGTTATAGCGACAAACAAATCCTGGAAAAAAAGCTGACAGATTACAGTAGCAAAGATGTTATCAAAACGCTTAGATGCAATGCCATCAAAAAATTGAAGAAGATTTTCCCTAATCAAGCGGCTTTTCAGTATTTTGATTATCCTCAAAGGGATTAATCTCATTTCCATGTTTATATAGTGCGTAAAAAGCGTGTAATTCAATGAGTTACACGCTTTTTTATTCAACTTGTGTTAAGTTCATTTGGTTCTTAAAAAATTATTACAGGATTGTAGCATACGCTTTAGCTTGTGCTTTGTTAAACGCAGGCTAAAGCCTACGCTACAAACGAAACCCGTATAAATTTCTGATAAACCATTCATTTTCAAGCAATTATTACAAATTATTTGGTGTTAAATAAATAGGAAATTGATTAAAAAAATAATTCTTTGACAATTTTGTGGTTTTCTCCATAAAGCAGGGTTTAAACCCTGCTTTATGGAGAAAACTCATACTTTCGAAGCGTAATCCGCAAAAATTGTCAGGTAACAAAAAATGTATGAAAATCATGTAAATAACTTATTTTCAGTATTTTCAGATAATATATTCTATATTTTATATAATATAAGCATAATATAACAAATTTGTGAAAATAAAGGATTAAATTGACTGAAAATAAAACTCATTTTTGTGAAAATAGTGAAAATAAATAATAAGACATATTTCTTTGCTATAAGTAAAAAGAATAGCAAAAATAGGCGATTTAATGCAAGTTGCAAACATGGCTTTCAGTAGTAGCGGTTCTCCAAAATCGCCACTAACAAAGAAGGGACTATTGTGTGTTATATAACCCAATTTTTATAGGTTAGTAAATGCGATTCTGGAGAATTGCAGTACGGTAAAAATAATACACACTTTACATTACTTACGCAAACTGCATTTCATACAATCTCTTATAAACACCATTTTTTGCCAACAAAACAGCATGTGTACCTTCTTCCACAATTTCACCTTTGTCTATTACCACAATTTTGTCGGCTTTGAGAATGGTCGAAAGCCTGTGTGCAATCACAATAGAGGTGCGATTTTGCATGAGTTTGTCTAAGGCATCTTGCACCCATTTTTCAGATTCTGTATCCAAATTTGAAGTAGCCTCGTCCAAAATCAACACAGGCGGGTTACGCAAAACGGCTCGTGCAATCGCAATTCTTTGTCTTTGTCCGCCCGAAAGCATCATACCCCTCTCCCCTATTCTTGTATGATATTTTTGCGGCAATTTTTCGATAAATTCGGCAGCATTCGCAATTTCTGCGGCTGCTTTTACGGCATTTTCGTCAGGGTTTTCGATGCCATACGCAATGTTATGTAAAATAGAATCATGAAACAAGACACTTTCCTGCGTTACATAGCCGATTTGTTGCCGCAAATCAAACAGGTTTATTTGTTTGATGTCTATGCCATCTAAGGTAATTTTCCCATCTACTGTATCATAAAAACGAGGAATTAAATCTACCAAAGTAGATTTCCCGCCGCCCGAAGGTCCTACAATCGCCACAGTTTGTCCTTTTTGAATGGAAAAAGAAATGTTTTTTAAGACTTTTTCGGTTTTATATTGAAAACAAACTTGCTCAAAACGAATTTCTTTTTCAAAATGTGAAAAAGAAACCGCATTTTTAGGATTGACGATAACAGGCTCAACCGCAAGCAAATCCTCTATACGTTGATAGGAAACAATGGCTTTATTGATTTTGGAAATGCCCGTAGAAATATTCTTAATCGGCAACATAAACTGCGAAAAAAGTGCAATAAAGCCGATAAATTCATTGGCTTTGAGTTCGCCATTTCCTGCCAAAATCATAGAACCTGCATACAACAATATGACACAGACAATCAAAACGGACAAAATTTCGGTAACAGGCGATGCCAATTCTACCCTGCGGCGATAGGCAATTTGTTGTACGTTATAAATATCGTTCTGCTGTTCGTAACGTTTTGCCTCAAAATCTTCTTTTTGAAAGGATTTCACTACCCGAATTGCGGTGATAAACTCCTCTAAAATTGCAGTCAATTCGCCCAACGCCTCTTGACTCAAAACAGCTTTTCGTTTGAGGGTTTTGGCAATCAAATTGAGAAAAAAGCCCGTTAAAGGTAAGACAATCAAGGTAAAAAGGGTCATTTTCCAAGAAATAAACATCATTGCCAGCAAAAAAGTGAGCATGGTAAGCGGCTCTCGCAGCAAATTCATCACCGTTCCGATAACTGCCTCCTGCACAACCTGCACATCACTCACCATCAAACCAATAATATCACCTTTTTTACGAGAAGTATAAAAAGGTAGCCCTAATTTTGTCAGATGCGAAAAAATGTGCCTCCGCAATTCCTTCACAATGCTATGTTCTAAGGGCGCAATGTAATAGACGCTCATATATCTGCCAAAATTTTTCAACACAATCGCCAACATCAACATGCCGCAATAACTCAACAGCACTTGAAATTTGCTGGGTGCAGTCCGAATCCATTCATGCAAAAGATAATAACCTTGCGCCTTCCACATAGATATATCCCACGCCGATTGCATAACAGGTGGCGTAGCTACTTGATTATCAGCTTGAAACAATATTTCCAAAAAAGGAATGACAGACATCAATGAAACCGCACTAAATACAGTGTAAATCATCAAAAAGAGGAAGGCTATCGCAATATTGCGGTAATATGCACTGCCATAACGAAGGATATTAAAGTATTTTGACAAGTAAATGTGAGAATTATATGTAACTTTGCAAAAAATTATCTGTGACATCTGCCTTTCGGTGTGTGAACTTGCCGAAAAATCTGCGACATCTGCGAAAAATAAAGACAAAGATATGGAAGAATCCGTTGTACAACGCAAAATAGCAAAATTAATTCTGATTGAAATGAGTACGATTTTGCAAAAGGAGAGTCGTTTTGGCTTAGGAACGATGGTAACGGTTACATTGGCTCGGGTAACGAAGGATTTGGAGTTGGCGAAAATCTATGTGAGCATATACCCCGAAGACAATGCGCAAAGTGTTGTAGATTCTTTGAACAAAAATAATTGGGAGTTGCGGAAGATGCTTTCGGCTCGGATTCGCAATAATCTCAAAAAAATGCCTAATGTTATTTTTTATTTAGACGATTCTTTGCAAGAGGCGCAAAAAATAGAGGATTTGTTGGCAACGCTCAATATTCCCAAAGATGAAATACCTGCAAAAGCCGAAAAAGAAGAAGATGATATATAATTGAGGTTTCTTAACCTATAAAAAAACCCATACAAACATCAAAGGATTGCGTAGCAATCTCTTATATGTGCAAATTTTGTTTGTGGGATAACCGCGGTAATCTACTGTTTCACTATCACAGATAGCAAAAAATTGCGTGAGCAATT
>JAAFHL010000039.1 GCA_013298365.1 Bacteroidota bacterium
GAACAGTTTTCAGTTAGCAGTGAACAGTTTTCAGTTAGCAGTGAACAGTTTTCAGTTAGCAGTGAACAGTTTTCAGTTAGCAGTGAACAGTTTTCAGTTAGCAGTGAACAGTTTTCAGTTAGCAGTTTTCAGTTAGCAGTTTATAGCTTTGCTTTATTGTATCCGAGTTGTTTTTAGAATGGAGAACAACATTTTTGCTATTTCATCAGCGTCAGCGTAGATACTTTCAAATACTTTTGGCTCAATATAGTTAGTATCTTTAAGAAGATTTAACCAATATTTTGCTTCTAAACATTCTTTGTATGCAATACTCATTTTAGCTGAAAAGTCATTATTAGAAATTGCTCCATTTGCTTCTGCAATGTTTGCACCTATAGACGTGCCGCAACGTAACAACTGTTTAGATAGAATAAATTCTTTTTTTTCAAACTGCAAATATTGAAACGCTTTTATAATCCTTAACGCAAACTTGTATGCTTTTTCATATACTATGCTATTGTTAATCATTATCAGTTATCAGTTATCAGTTAGTATTTGTTAGCAGTGAATAGTTATCCATTTTTTGTTTACTGTTCACTGCTAACTGTTCACTGCTAACTGTTCACTGTTCACTGCTAACTGAATTTATTCCCAGTCTAGCCCACCTTTTTTATAGACATAAATATAGCCTACAAACAAGATACCAATAAAGGTAAGCATTTCTACAAAAGGAAACCAACCCAAAGAAAGCAACTGTTTGTATTGAACTGCCCAAGGGTACATGAAAATAACCTCTATATCAAACAAGATAAAAAGCATGGCAATCATGTAAAACTTGACGACAAAACGCTCATGTCCTGTTCCCACAGGGTCCATACCGCTTTCATAAGCTACCAATTTCTCTACCGTTGGGCGCAAAGGTCCCACAAAACGAGAAACGCCTGTAAGGGCAAAGCCTATAATTAATGCGACTAATATTAATACGAATAAACCTAAATAAGAAGCCATATTTTTAGTTGAGAGTTTAAAGTTGAGCGTGGAAAGTTATATTGTATTTTTACCCTTTTGAATGGTCGCAGCCCTTCAAAAGGCTATACGCCTACTAAAATTCCACTACGAGTTATTTTTTTCTCAAAATCTGCACGGAAACGTTGAATCGTATTTCTTACGGGCCAAGCAGCCGCATCTGCAAGTGCGCATACGGTACGCCCTTCCATCGTGTCGCAAAGTTCCAATAACAAGTCCAAATCTTTCATTTCGCCTTGTCCTGCATCTATTTTTTTCAATACCTTGACAAACCAACCTGTTCCTTCACGACAGGGTGTACACTGTCCACAAGACTCATGGTCATAGAATTTAGAGATACGAATCAAGAATTTCACAATGTCTGTATCTTCGTCTAAAACACACATACCTGCTGTACCCACAAAAGTACCTGCTGTGCGTAAAGAATCAGCGTCCATGGTTAAATCCATTTCTTCTATCTGTTGTGCGGTCAAAATTGGAACAGACGAACCACCAGGTACAACTGCTTTTAATTTTTTGCCGCCTCTGATTCCGCCTGCTACTTTATAAATAAGGTCAGTCAATTTCATGCCACTCGGATATTCATACACGCCTGGACGATTGACATGCCCCGAAATACCATACAAAAATGGACCAGGGTGTGTTGCTGCACCAATAGAACTCCACCATTTTGCGCCATGTTTGATTACCAAAGGTACATGTGCCAAGGTTTCAATATTATTGATAGTTGTAGGTTTTCCCCACAAACCAAATTGCGCTGGAAAAGGCGGTTTAGAACGAGGATACGCTCTTTTGCCTTCTAAAGACTCCATCAAAGAAGTTTCTTCTCCACAAATATAAGCTCCTGCACCTTTGTGTACGTGTATATGTATGCTCTTACCTGAGCCCATGATATTGTTGCCCACATAGCCATTTTTATAGGCTTGGTCAATTGCACGTTGCATCATGTCAATCCAATCTGCATATTCACCCCGTATATAAACGTAAGCGGCGTCCAATTCCATGGCATAACAAGCAATCATTACACCTTCGATAAAAAGATGCGGATTGTATTCAAAAATACGACGGTCTTTGATTGTGCCAGGCTCAGACTCATCACCATTGCATGCAAGATAACGAGGCACACCTTCTTTTTTAGGTGGCATAAAAGACCATTTTAAGCCCGCATTGAAACCTGCACCTCCACGACCTCGAATGTTGGCAGATTTTACCTCATCTACCACTTTCTTTTGCGTCCAATTGCCAGACAACAAAACATCTTTCCATGCTTCGTATCCGCCATTACGCTCATAAACGTCAATGTTGTGAAGTCCTGCAATATCGGGCAAAACCACCTTTTTGTAATTTATCCAATCCATATCTTTGTCAGTGAACAGTTATCAGTAAACAGATGTCCGTTAGAAAATAATGAAAGAAATTTTCTCTCTCTTTTCATTCTGCGTGTATCTGCATGAAATTCTTTGCAAAAGTAATATTTTTTTGTAGTTTTCAACTTAATTCCGAAAAAATTTGTTCGTCTTTTTGTAAAAATTCTATCTTTTAGTATATTTTCTGCCTATTTTGGTATAGCACTCGTTATTGCTTGTTTTTTCTTACAAACCTATCTCCTGCTAAAAAGTTATTTTTTCATGAAGTTTTGTATGTTATAAAAAAAGAAGCTGTCTCTTGCGAGCAGCTTCTCAAATATTTTGGATTATTGTGAATTATTTATCCTACCCTTTCCACCCTCACAACCCCCTCAACTTCAAACACTTCTATCACATCTCCCTCCACAAGTGACGCAGTCAAGCTCAAATTATTTGCCAAGACCTCCGCACAAATATAGTCGCCAAAATCAGCAACTGCCTTGTTCCAAACGGCATTGTCTTGAATCACAATTTCGATTTTATCAGTTACGTCAAAGCCTTTGTCTTTGCGTAGGTTTTGAATACGGTTAACCAACTCTCTTGCCACGCCTTCGTTACGCAGGCCGTCTGTGAGCGTGAGGTCGAGCGCAACGGTGTATTTTCCGTTTGTTGCTACTGCCCAGCCAGGCACGTCTTGACTGCTGATTTCTACTTCTTCGATAACTAAATCGTAGCTTTGCGTGCTAAGTTGTATCGTTATTTTGCTATCTTTTTCCAAGGTGCGAATGTCTGCTTGTGAGAATTTTGCCAAAATACCGCCAACTTCCTTCATCGCTGCGCCCAATTTTGCACCCAATAATTTGAAGTTAGGTTTGATTTTTTTGACCAAAACCGCATCTGATTCTTCGCCCAAAAATTGCAATTCTTTCACATTTACTTCTGCCAAAATAATGTCTTTTACTGCCTCAAATTGCTGTTTTGTCTTGTCATCAAACACAGGAATCATCACTTTTTGCAAAGGCTGACGCACTTTTAGATTTACTTCTTTGCGTTTGCGGATAGCGTGAACCATAGACGAAACTTGTTGCGCCATTTCCATTCTTTCCTCCAAATCCTTGTCTATTTCGTTTGCATTAGCTTTTGGGAAAAAAGCAAGATGCACAGAGCCTTTTCCTGTCAAATCTTGATACAATTTTTCGGAATAAAAAGGCGCGAAAGGACTCATCAACAAAGCGATAGTTTCTAAACACTCATACAAAGTTTGATAAGCGGCTGTTTTTTCTGCTGCTTCTCCCTTCCAAAAACGGCGGCGAGACAAACGAACATACCAATTTGACAAATGCTCTGAAAGAAAATCTTCTATCGCACGTATCGCACGAGTAGGCTCATAATCAGTCATTTCTGTATCTACTTTTAAGATGAGACTATTCAACAAAGAAATAATCCATCTGTCCAACTCTGTACGCTCTGACAAATCCATGCGGCTTTTGTATTCAAAGCCATCTATGTTTGCATACAAAGCGAAGAAATTGTACGTGTTATATAGCGTTCCAAAAAACTTGCGTTTGACCTCCTCTATGCCGCCCAAATCGAATTTGAGGTTGTCCCAAGGCGAGGCATTGCCTATCATATACCAACGAGTTGCATCTGCGCCGTAGGTATTGATGGTGTCAAAAGGATTGACAACATTGCCTTTCGATTTTGACATTTTTTCGCCATTTTTGTCCAAAACCAAGCCATTTGCAATCACATTTTTGTAGGCTACTCTATCTTCCAACATGACCGCAATCGCATGAAGCGTAAAAAACCAGCCCCTTGTTTGGTCCACGCCTTCTGCAATGAAATCAGCAGGGACACTTTTCTCGTAGGCTTCTTTGTTTTCAAAAGGATAGTGCCATTGCGCAAAAGGCATTGCGCCCGAATCAAACCACACATCTATCAAATCTTTTTCACGAAACATTTGTTTTCCTGAATCAGAAACCAAGATAACATCATCTATATAAGGGCGGTGCAAGTCATATTCTTTTTTGTAAATAGCTCCTTTTGTAACCGCTTGTGTAGCAGGATTTCCATCAAATTTCCATTCGGCTATCATGTTTTCTTTCATAAAACCTGCGTAAATCGCTCTTTCTATTTCAAAAAACAATTCTTCGGTAGAACCTATACAAATTTGTTCTGTGCCATCTTCTGTTTTCCATATCGGCAAAGGAATCCCCCAGTAGCGAGAACGAGATAAATTCCAATCTACCAAGTTTTCTAACCACACACCAAAACGCCCGCTCCCTGTAGCTTCAGGCTTCCAATTGATGGTTTTGTTCAACTCCACCATACGCTCTTTTGCAGCCGTTGTGCGGATAAACCAGCTATCCAAAGGATAATACAAAATCGGTTTGTCGGTGCGCCAGCAATGCGGATAATTATGTTCGTATTTTTCCTTTTTGAACAATTTATTTTCCAACTGCAATTTCAAGACAATGCGCTCATCTACACTCAAATATTCATTTGTGCGGTTTACGATGCCTTGTACTAATTTGTCTAATTCTGTACTATCAGTTACTTTGAGTTTTTCTACTTCTATCTTTTTTTCATCAGCAGAAAAATACGCCTCTTTTACATATTCCAAAGGAAAATCTGTAACCTGCGCCACAAAACGACCTTGTCTGTCCACCAAAGGCATGTCTTTTCCCTCCTCATCTTTGACCATCAAAGGCGGAATATTGTTTTGTTTTGCTGCACGAAAGTCATCTGCCCCGAAAGTAGGTGCAATGTGAACCACGCCTGTTCCATCAGAAGTAGAAACGAAATCGCCTGCTATGACACGAAACGCATCGCCTTCGGGCTGCACATAAGGCAAGAGTTGCTCATATCTCACACCCACTAAATCTGCGCCTTTACAAGTAGCCAAGATTTGATAAGGAATGTCTTTTTTGCCTTTTATATAGTCTGCAAAAGGCGTTTCTTTTCCCTTTTCGGTAAAATACTTCCCCATTAAATCCTTTGCCAAAACGACTGTCATTTCTGCAAAAGTATAAGGATTTAAGGTTTTGACAAGCGCATATTCTATCTTTTCCCCAATCGCCAAAGCGGTATTTGAAGGCAAAGTCCAAGGCGTTGTCGTCCAAGCGAGGATACGCACATCTTCATTTTCTTGCGTGAAAAGAAAGGCAGATTGCTCATTTTTTATCACTTTAAACGCCGCAACTGCCGAAGTATCTTTCACTTCTTTGTAGCAACCTGGCAAATTGATTTCATGCGAACTCAAGCCTGTGCCTGCTGCGGGCGAATAGGGCTGTATCGTAAAACCTTGATACAAATAATCTTTGTCATACAAGCGTTTCAACAAGTGCCAAACCGACTCGATATAGTCATTTTCAAAGGTTACGTATGGATTTTCCAAATCCACCCAATAGCCCATTTTCTTGGTGATGTCGTCCCATATATGCTTGTATTTGAGGACATCTTTGCGACAGGCATCGTTGTATTCTGCCACAGAAATGGTTTTGCCGATATTGTCTTTGGTGATGCCCAACATTTTTTCCACCTGCAATTCCACAGGCAAACCATGTGTATCCCAGCCGCCTTTTCTTTTTACTTGAAAACCTTTGAGGGTTTTGTAACGGCAGAAAATATCCTTTACCGTCCTTGCCATGACGTGATGAATGCCTGGAAGCCCATTTGCCGAAGGCGGACCCTCATAAAACACAAATTCTGGGTTTCCTTCACGTGTGGAAACCGATTGTTCAAAGGTTTTTTGCTCCTCCCAACGAGATAGGATTTCTTGGTCTATGTCAGGGAGATTAAAGTTTTTGTATTCGTTGTATTGCATTATGTTTAGTGAGTTGTTTTTCTCGCAGATTTTCGGAGATTTTGACGCAGATTAACGCAGATGTTAAGATAGTTTTTGGAGACGGTCTATGATGTCTTTAAACTCGTTTTTGTCGAAGTAATTCATTATCATTTCATACAGTGATTTGTGTTCGAGACTCATCCTATAAGTAAAAGTAGTATGTGATTTTAAGGCTTCATCACTTTTTTTCACAAAATGGAATAAGTACCATTTTCCATTTATTATTTTTTTCATCATATCAATTGTTATTTCTTTTTCAGCAGCAAAAGCATCTAATTCTTTTTGTATATTTGGTAAAATTGTAGCTTCAAAATGCGCTATTCCCCCTATAATTTCGTTTAGTCGAACATCTTTTATTTTCTTAAATGCTTGATACATATTCTGTCCATAACAACGCTCTTTCAAAGCGTCAAGTGCTATATAGTATAGTATTGGGTTTGTTTGTGCTATTTTTTGTGATAAAATAGGCAATACTCCAGCTATTTCTGTGGGTGTGGCATATGTAATCGCTGCAATCAGTTTTGAAAGATTGTAAGAAGTCGCAAAATACGTTTCAATAGCATAATGTTTGAGGATAAGCAACCCTTTTAGTTGATTAATTTCTACCCATTTTGGGGGATTTTTGTAGTAAGTTGTATCTCTATCAATTATTCCTAATACTTTTTGAAGTTTCTTTTCATCGTTGAAGTCAGCTTGCAACATCGTTATTGCTTTTATCACATTTTCGCTATTATCTGCATTACATTCTACAAAATAATTAGCAGAGTAAGCTAAAACTTCCTTATTCAATCGTTCTTTTGCAAGTGTTTCATAAATACGCCTATCATTCATTGCTTCTACAATGATTATCGGCTTTCCTTCCATTTCTGCTTGCACAAAAATACTTTTTAATGATTTCATAAGTTAAGATATTTTTCTTAAATAATCAATATTTCCATCAGCAATCTCTGGGCTATGCGTAGCCACAATAATCTGCGCTTGCGGCGCAAATTCACTTAACAAAGGTAGCAACTTTCTTTGCCATGCCATAGACAGCGAAATTTCAGGTTCGTCTATAAAAAAGACATTATCTGTACGTCTTAATACTAAGAATAAAGTTAAGAAAGAAAGCAAGTGTAATTCACCACTCGAAAGGTCTTTTAAGCTATGGCTTTCATGGTTTGGCAAAAGAATTTTGGCACGATAGGAATCAACATGCAATGTTTTTTCTATTGTTTTTTCTTGACTTATGAAAGCATTAAAGGTGTTAATAAGTGTAGAAATAGCTTTTAATTCTATATTTTCCGACTCATATAATTTGGTCTGATTCAGAAGATTGATTACTAATGTTTTAAATAATGGATTTTTGCTTTCAAGTGATGAGATATCATCACTTTCTACAAAGTTTTTCAACATTTCTTGTGAAGCAGAAGGCTTTAATTCTTTGAGAAAAGACTCAAAAAAAACTTTTTTAGCTTTAAATTCTACTTCAAAATTGGGTGGAATCTTGACATCTTCATATTGCATTGCCAAAAAACTATCCATTGTTTGAAAAAAAGCATTATTCATTCCTAACAAAACGGCTTTCTCACTTTTGTTAAAAGCACGACACAAACTTTCTTCTACTTGATCTATACCCAATCTATCTACCAAAACATGATTTTTGTCCCAATCAATATTCTCTTTTTCTGCAATCTCTTTGAGAATTTGGTCTAAAGTATTTCTTGCATTTCCTTGCACACCCGTTTCTAAGTTGCGCATATTCAAGAGTTTTTTCCGAATATCCCCTAAATTATCTTGCAAGCCTCTATGCACGCCAAAGAAAACCGAGCGAGAAAATTTTTCTAATATCTCATATATTTCTAAAGTATCTTTTTCGGACGTTAGTTGTTCAATGTCAGGACAACTCATTGTACGTTCTCCTTCTTCTGTTTGTCCCTGCCCAAAAGTTAAGTCAAAACCTTGCACGTTTTGTTGTTGTAAATACGCTATATCTTTCTTCAAAATAGCTTGAATTACTCTTAACAAAGTCGTTTTTCCTGAGCCATTTTCGCCATGAATGACCGTAATTGCGCCATCATAAAAAGTGATTTTAATATTTCGATTTTTATCTTTAAAGCCATTTATCGTTAGTTCTTTGAGGCGATACAAAGGGGCATCATCTTGAAATATTGGTGGGAGTATAGGATTTGTATTTTGAGGCTTCGCATGTATATAATAAAAGCTCCCTCTTGAAAAAGAAAAAGTTTCAGAAAATCGTGTTATTTCTGTCGGGTTTGCAAAAATTACAACACATCTTCTATCCACAGGATTCTTTATTAGGTCTATTTCTCTCTTTACATGATAAGTTATCCAATCTCCTGATAATGCATTGTCATAATCCATTGCAGCCTGCCAATTGCCTGACATATAGGCTTCTCTTACAGACTTTATATCTATTATGTCTGCAATAAAATACTTTCCTTTATGTTCGCCATATCCCGCTATGAGTACTTTTTTGTATTGAGTAGCACGATGCCTTCGGAATGTCCATGCCATACTAATACCAAACTCTCGCACTTTTTCAAGAGGAGTATCTCGCTCCCTAAAACATATCCCCGTAAAATCAGGTTCATCTTTATGGATAATCTCTACAATGTTCATAGTTGTTTTATTAAAAGTAACACAAAAGTATTCCATTTTTGCGAAAATGGAAATAATATAAAAATATAGCTGTTGTTTTTGTACAAAAAATTATATTCCCCCGCAGGGGATTCGGCGGGAAATAGGACGAGGTATATAGATGAAAAGCACTTGTTTCATGTATTTTTTGATTGTGGGAACAAAAGTAGGAATTTTTTTTGAAAAAAGAAAAATAAATCTCTTTTTGGGATCGAAAAAAAAACGGACAAAAGTTTTCTCTTGCCCGTTTTTGTCAGAAAAATGTAGATGACTACAAACTTGCCATGCTTGAATAGTCAAAGATATGTGCTTTTAGGAAAGATTCTTTCATTTCGGCAACATGTAGTTTGAATTTTGATTTTTGATTGCTTGCAATGCCTGTTTCCATCGCTTCAGCCATGTTTGTGGCGGGATTCACTTGTGTGCCATTTTTCCAAAAACGGAAACATAGGTGTGGACCTGTTGCTAAACCTGTGCTGCCTACATAACCGATAACATCGCCTTGTTTTACACTTCCGCCTTTTTTGATATTTTCACCAAACTTGGACATATGCAAATATTGACTTGTGTAGGTGCTGTTGTGTTTAATTTTGACATAGTTGCCATTTCCGCCACCATATGTAGCTTCTAACACAGTTCCATCGCCGATTGCCATAATGGGTGTGCCTTTGGGTGCAGCATAATCTATGCCATTGTGCGCACGATAAATGTGCAAAATAGGGTGAAAGCGGCTTGTAGTAAAGCCCGAACTGATGCGAGAGAATTTCAACGGAGCTTTCAAAAAGGCTTTGCGAAGGCTGTTTCCATTTTCATCATAAAAAGACTCCTTGCCATTTTGCTCATATTTAAAGGCATAATATTCTTTGCCTTCATTGGTAAAACTAAGTGCATATACATCTGTTACGCCTACTGATTTTCCATCTATCACTTCTTCATCAAAAATAACCTTAAACATGTCTCCTTTTTTGATGCGGAAAAAGTCAAAACTCCATTGCATGACTTCCGATATTTTGGTGGCAAGCTCGGGATTATGACCTGCCTTTTCGATAGAGGCATAGATAGAAGTCGAAATCTTGATAGCAACTTCTCTACGGCGAACTTGCAATTCTTTTTTATGTTCATACACGCTGATGCTATCTCGTAAATCAACTACCACATTTTCTGCCTTACTCTTTTCATATACAATATATTGTACTTGGTCGCCGTCTTTTATAACGGTACATTTTTTACCAGGTTCTATATAGCGCAAATCAAATATGGGCAAACTTTTTTCTATCACTTCGCATATTGTTTCTTTGTCTATTTTGTGTGATTGCAACAAGCTCGTAAAAGCCCCTTCTTTGGTGTTGTTGGGGGTAAAACTTGCATTGATTACCTTCATATCATCTTCTAACTCAAATCCATACAGGCTGGACGACATCTTTCGCAAATCTGGGGCAGGCAATTTTGTTTCGATACAAACTTCGGCAGGCTGTTGTGTGCAACCTACTGCACAGAGGATTGTGGCACTTAATGCCCAATTTTTTATGTTATTTTTTCGCATTATATATGATGGAAATTGTTTTCTTTGTAGCACGTAATTAAAAACGCCCTAAAATTAGTGTTTAAGCCGTTTTGATACAATGAAAAATACTTTATTTTTTAGATACTACATATTTTTCACACAAAAACAGCATTTAGGGCAGTAAATTATGTGTTCAAAATCTTTGACTTTGCAAAATTACGAAAATAGTAGCAAAAAAATGGTAGATTTTTTTGTTAGTACAACAGTCTGCCAAAATAATTGTAACTTGTTTTTCTGTGCCATAGGCACAAAATATGGGTAGAAATGTGAATGTAACGTGTCATTTTATACGTTTTTTCGTGCAAGCACGAAAAATTGGGGCGAATTTGGGGCGGATTATTATTTTCTACCGATATTTTATCTCTAACGGGATAGCAAAAATAAATGGCAGAGATGTTGCTAAACACTTCCTTTTTCCCACAAAATAGTCAAACAATCATAATTTTCTGGAGTTTATATTTTGCATTGCAATTTTTATGCTACCTTTGTTCTAAGAAATAAACCGAAATACCACAGATTATGCAATATATAGACAATATCCTGTTTCTGCTCATTGCTGCGACTGCCTTTTACTTTTTTGGCACGCAAATCAAAGCCGTTTTTGCAAATGTCAATCTTGGGCGACCTGATGAACGCAAAGATAATTTTTCGGAAAGGCTCAATCGTATGATATTGGTCGCTTTGGGGCAGCAAAAAATGTTCAAAAACCCTACGCCAGCTATTTTGCATGGCATTGTGTATGTCGGCTTTTTGGTGATAAATATAGAACTGATAGAAATCTTAATAGATGGTATTTTTGGCACACACAGGGCTTTAGGCTTTTTGGGTTTTGCATACAATGGCTTAATTGCTGTAAACGAAGTCTTGGGCTTTTTGGTGATTGTGGCTTGTATCATTCTACTATATCGTAGAAATGTGCTAAAAATCAAACGTTTTTCGGGGATAGAAATGAAAAATGTCAATTTTGTAGATGCAAATATTATTTTATGGACAGAAATCGTCTTGATGTTTGCTTTATTTGCCTTTAATATTGCAGATGTTTCTATTGCTTGTATAGAAAATCATGAACTTGCGGGCGCATTTCCCATTAGTAGCCTACTTTGTTGCAAATTTGGCACAGATATCACCACTTTGACCCTCATAAAAAATGCAGGTTGGTGGATACACATTGTCGGAATCTTGCTTTTTTTGAACTATGTACCCCGTTCCAAGCATTTCCATATCATGGCGGCTTTCCCTAATGTCTTTTATTCCAAACTCATTCCTGCGGGACATTTCAATTCTTTGGAGCAAATTACGCACGAGGTAAAAGCAGCATTCGACCCTTCTTATCAAGTGCCTGTATTGGAAAATCCTGCAAAACGCTTTGGTGCAGTAGATGTAACGGATATTTCTTGGAAAAACTTATTAGATTCGTATTCTTGTACAGAATGTGGAAGATGTTCTGATGTTTGTCCTGCGAATCTGACAGGCAAAAAATTGTCGCCTCGCAAAATCATCATGGACACAAGAGACCGTTTGGAGGAGATTCAAAAATATAAATTAGTGCCTGATGAAAATGGAGTAATTATTCCTTCTGACAAAAATATTGCAGGGGCAGAGGAGGCGTATCAGCACACTTTATTGAGTGAAAATTATGTTTCTAACGAAGAACTTTGGGCGTGCACAACTTGCAATGCTTGTGTAGAAGCCTGTCCTGTTACCATAGACCATGTTTCTACGATTATAGATTTACGCCGTTATTTGGTAATGGAAAAATCTATCATTCCCGATTCTTGGGCAAGAATGTTCTCAAATATCGAAAATAATGGCGCACCTTGGGCAGTGCCTGCGGCTACTCGCTTCGACTGGGCAATGGACGTAGAAACGCCTGAGTAAGTTCAGAGTTGAAAGTTGAAAGTGTAGAGTTCAACTCTACACTCACAACTCTCCATTCATAACTCTCCACTCTCAACTATAAAATTATTCCGCACTTTGCCTTTCCGTTATCACCTCTCTAATATCTGCAAGCAAGAGCGTATGTGTATGCCTTTTGCGATTGTACCAAAAAGTACCTTTATCCTCAACCGTTAAGGAATCAGCAGTGTATGAGACAATTGTCCCAAAATAAGTTTGCCCTTTCCACAAAATGACATGCGCTGTTACTTGCAGCAAAGTTGTAATTTGTGCGGCTATTTGATGATGATAGATACGTGTCGTGCGCTTTCCCATTTGATGTTAAGTAAAAAATTTTTTAGCATCGTTCATTTTGCTTAAAATATGATTTTACACATTGCCTGTAGCATACGCTTTAGCTTGTGTCAGAACATATTAACACAAGCTAAAGCGTATGCTACATTTCCCAAAAGTATGAAAGATGCCGTTTTTTTTTAGGTAAAAATTGCTTTTTTGTCTTTGTGTGTGGCATTTTGGCTCTGTACAAGCAAAGAGATATACAAGAAGGGGGTATTGCAACTTACACTTAAACCCTTACCTGCGCTCCTACTCGATTTTCCAAAGTTCTGCACACTTTTTCCCATGTTTTGTCTGCCACAGCATCTTCAAGTGTGCGACTATCATCTTGCAAAACAAAAGAAATAAGGTAACTTTTTTTGCCTGCTTCTATATTTTTGCCCATATAAATATCATGCAATTCCACACTGCGAATGAGTTGCGGATTGACTTGCAAAACCATTTTGCGGATATTTTCAAAGGTTTCTGTATCATTTACAAACATGCTGATGTCTCTGCGAATAGCGGGATATTGCGAAATGGGCTGATACACAATATCTTTTTCAAAATACATCTTTACCATTTTTTCCCAATCTGCCATCAAATAAAACACTTCATTGCGAAGGTCAAAATCTTGCAAATATTGCTGTTTTACTTTTCCGTAGGTCATTAAAACTTGCTTTTTTGCAACAAATTCTACTGCATAATCCATTTCTGCATGTTCAACTTCTCTTACTTCGCCCTTCACGCCCAGCCATTTTGCCATTTTTTCGGCTTCTTTTGACAAGGTGAAAAAGGTAGATTTAGGCGATTTGCTTTCCCAATGCAATTCATGTTTTGCGCCCGTTACCCACATACAAAGCCATTCTTTTTCGCCATAGCCATTTTCTTTTTTCCAATAGGTTTTGCCAAATTCATACAAAGCCAAGTTTTCATTTTGGCGATTTTGGTTGAAACGAATGGTTTCTAAGCCCCCCCATAATAGACTTTCACGCATCACAGCCAATTCTTCGCTCAAAGGATTGAGAATATTGACCGCCTTTTCGGAAGCAAACTTGGCGGAGATTAAGGAATTATTCCAAATTTCATAAAATCCGTCTGCCGATAAGCTGTTACAAATTTGTTGCAACAAACGATACGGCTCTTGACGTTTGCCATATTTGGGCGACATCATCATCTGCCCTGGAAAGGGAATATTGTTGAAGCCATAAATGCGCAAAATCTCCTCCATCACATCTTGCGGACGGGTTACATCGACTCGATAGGCAGGAATTTGCAAGGTCAAAATATCTTCCGTTTTTTCTGCTGAAATCAAAATATCCAAATGCTTCAAAATTTCAATAATTTCTGCTTTCGGAATGGCTTTGCCGATAATGGTTTGCGTGCGAGAGACAGAAAGTTCCAGTTCCAAAGGGGGGAATTCCTGCAGCTTCACATCAGTAAGTACAGAAGGATTACCACCCGCCAATTCTGTAATGAGCAACAAAGCCCGCAAAGCCGCAAATTCGGTCATATTTGGGTCTGCGCCACGCTCAAAACGGAAAGAAGAATCGGTACTAAGTCCCAATCTTTTGGCACTTTTACGTACAGAAGTTGCATCAAAATAGGCGGATTCCAAGAAAATATGGGTGGTTTCCATCGTTACCCCCGAATCCAAACCGCCAAAAATGCCCGCAATACATTTGGGACTTTCTGCATCACAAATCATCAAATCGCTGTCAGCCAAGATATTTCTTTCTTTTTCATCTAAGGTAACAAAGACCTGATTTTCTGCCAAAGTACGAATGACTACCTTATTTCCCTTCAATTTATCGGCATCAAAGGCATGAAGCGGCTGCCCCAATTCCATCATCACGAAATTGGTAATATCTACAATATTGTTAATCGGACGTAAACCAATCGTTTGCAAATGCGCTTTGAGCCATTCGGGACTTTCAGCTACTTTTATATTTTGAATGGAAATGCCCACATAACGGCGACATTTGTCAATAGCTTCGATTTCTATCGCAATAGGATTTGGGGTAGAAAGGCTGTTTTTATCATAAATCGCAGGCATTTTCAAATCTGTTTTCAAAAAAGCCGCCACATCTCTCGCCACGCCAATGTGCGAAGCTGCATCTATCCGATTTGGCGTAATTGCCACCTCCAACATATAATCTGCATCAGAAGTCAAAGCCTCCGCAAGCGGTGTGCCTACCTTCAAATCATTGGACAAAACCATAATGCCTGCATGGTCATCACTCAAACCTAATTCATCTTCGGCACAAATCATGCCCTCCGATTCCTGCCCACGAATCTTTCCTTTTTTGATTTTCAAAGGTTCTGTACTGCCTGATGGGTGCAAAACTGCGCCCACAATAGCAACCGCAACTGTTTGACATTCAGCCACATTTGCTGCGCCGCATACAATCGTGAGTTTTTCGGGCTGCCCTACCTCTACCGTACAAATCCGCAATCTGTCTGCATCAGGATGTTTGATGACATTTTCTACAAAGCCAACAAAGACGTTTTCAAAGGTAAAACTTGCGCCACCTGCTTTTTCAATTCCTTCCACTTCCAAGCCTGTACCTGTCAGTACTTTGCCCAATTCTTCGGGGTTGTAATTATGAGAAACGTAGTCTTTGAGACGATTGTATGATATTTTCATAAAAAAATAGATGTATGTTTAGCTAAAAAACGTGCAAAGATAGCAAAAAAATGCTTTGAAGGCGTTAAATTGCACACAAATCTTTTTGGGATAGTTACTTGCGCTTATTTTTTTCTATTTTGTGGGCTTCAATCTAATATTTAATGCAAATTATATTTCATAGAGAAAGAAAGTTCAATTTTAAGTAATTAGGAAGGAGTGAAAAATAACTTGTTAAGGTTGTCCATTCGGTAAGAATCCAGAAAACTGATACTGAAACACTTAGCTTTTCTGGATTCTTGCATGATGGTTATTTAGTTTGTCGAAATATAGTTATTTTATTTTCACTCGTTCCTTATAGGGTTTCTATCTGATTTTTTGCTAAAATGGCTATCTTTGTAATAAATAATCACTTTTCTACGAACGATGACAAAAATAGGCTACAAAATCCCCAGTTTTATCTTGCTTTTCTGTTTGGTGAATGTCCTTTCTGCGCAAAAAGACAGCATTGTTTCCTTTGACAAAGATGGGAAACCCACAGAATATGCCCTTTTTAGAAATGGTTTTTGGGTGCAGAAAAAAGCAGATAATAATTATACGACTGTACTCTCACGAGATGGGCAAACAAGACAAGACACGCTTGAAGAATGGAAATTTATCTATCCCCAAAACTATGAAAGACCTATTGGTGCAATAGATACATTGTTCATTGGCGAAGATTGGAATAAGAAAAATAACGTTACAACTGTTACACGTCAAGATGAATATACTTCGGTTTATTTGGCAGAAAATAGCAAAAATATCGTCAAAGACTTTTCAACAGATTGGTCGTATGTTGAAACGCACACTAAAAGCTACACCAACAAAATTTACTACTATAAATATCGCCCAGATAGTATTTGTGAGTCTTATTTTCCTGAAACACAACGAAAAGAAATCTATCATTTTCATCATCAAGGCGCAAAAAAGTGGTCAGTTGCTACCTATTTACGAGACACATTACAGACTTTTACAGAAATAGATGACAACATTCCTTACTGGCATTTTGTGGAATATTTTCAAAATGGACAAAAGAAAAGAGAGATTTTTGCGCACAAAGACAGTATTCCCATTTTAACTACTTGGAAAGAAAATGGCAAAAAAGCAAAAACGGTACAAACCTGGAATTATGACATGTTTGGGCATCAAATATATAATACCGAAAATAAACCTTTTTTATTGAAAGTATTTCCTTATTATTCAGGACTTTATATGAGATTTTTTTCGCAAAATCTAAAAAAACAGAAAAAATCAAAAGGCGAAATTATAACAAATTATCAAGAAGAAGAAAATAATGATGAATGGAGCATCTTTGATGATTCACTTGACATAACAGTAACAGTAGATTCTGTTGATAAAAAGGCAGAAAGAAAAGCAAATAGAACTTGGAAAAAAGAACATATTTTTCTGAAAATCTATCAATTCCAGCAAGGAAAATATAAACAAAAAGCCTTGTGCTTTTACCGAAATGGGCAAATTAATATGCAATACGATGTTTATCACGATTTTGAAGATAAGGTTGAGTCTATAAATGTAACAAATCATTTGCTTATCCTTCCCAATCCTAAATACGAAAAAAAGCCTAAGCAAAATGTACCTTTGATTCCAATAGACAATTTAGCAAATGATGAGGAATATAAAATGTCCATGTATAAGAGTAACGGAATGTTATATAATATAAGATGCGAAGCAGAATATAATCAGAATTATACCTTATACACGCTTCATTCAAAACGTTATTTACTGCGAGCATTGGAAGGCATGGGAAAACCTTTGCCATTACCCGTTCTAGGTATGTATTTGGGAATGAATATAGACAGATATAACGATTTATTGATGATAAATCATCAAATAGAAGCAAGCTCTTTGGGCTGTATGGGGGAAGAAACGCCACCAAGATGGATAAAAATCGTAAAAAACATGGATATAACTGCCGAAAAGAAATATTTTCAGCAGGATGCTTGCCAATATTCGGGTAGGATTGATTATTTGTATGACTGTTATGGAAAGCAACAAAGCGATTTTATTCAAGCAAAATGGGCAGCCCTGCGCCAAAAAGACACTACGCTTTCCCAATATATGTCAATATTTGTGCGTTTGCATTACCGAGAAAACAAACTCAAAAAAGTGGTATTTCTAAGCACAATAGACGATGGGCCTGTCGTAGTAGGGCTGAAAAAAGATAGAAATAGGAATGAAAAAGAAAAAAAATATCTCAAACAAATCCTGTTTCAAATGCCTTCTTATATCATTCCGCAAGCAGGCATAAAGCGGAGAATCAGCTATGTTTATCGGGTTTCTATTTAAAATACATGAAAAATTCATTTCTTACTATAAAAAGCACGATTCACCTCAACTCCCAAACTCGATACAAACGTTGTTTTTCCATTTCGGCAATGATATAATACTTTCCTTTGGGTAAACTTTCAGCGTATTTTATTAAAAGGGGGCTGTTTTTTTCTACAAAATCGTCAAATAAAAGTCCTTTGTCTCGAAAATGTGCATCAGTCAGGCGGATAGTAATATGTTGTGCGGTATTGACCGAAAAACGGAATGAGAGCTCCGCTTCTTTTCGGCTGTCTTGTACAAAATGAAGGTTAAAATCGCCACTTACTTCTGCCGTAGATGTCTCAATAATAGGGGAATATATAATATTTCGGAACTTATCTGTATTTTTAATTCGATAATAGTAGCGGGTTTCTTTTTCAACATTTTTGTCATAAAAAACATATTCCGATAGTTTAGCAGTTGTTTTCTTAGCACTTATTTTTTCTATGGGTTCAAAATGTTCGCCATCTACTCCCCTTTCGATGACATGCGCAAAACAATCTTCTTCAAATGTGCTATGCCATTTCAGGGTAACAATTCCATCAATGGCATTTGCTTGTAAATCAGCATATTCTACTGCGGGAAAAAGATTTTTTTTGCGAGAAGTAATTTGCCATTTACCTCCCATTTGCACCAACGCCATCGCAGGGTCAAGGGTTACATCTAAGGCTTGCCAAACAGGGTGGCTTGCAGGGGGAATTTCAAAGAGAATTTTGTCGCCTTTGCCTGTAATTAGTTCGCCTTTGTCGGGCAGAAAACGAG
>JAAFHL010000389.1 GCA_013298365.1 Bacteroidota bacterium
GCATTGTTTGGTTTAGGAACTTTTTTTTGGGAAAAAGAAAAGCGTTTTTATCAAAAAATCATGAATTTATTTTCGAGAAAAAGTAAAATAGATTAAGATATGTTATTTTTTTGTAAAAAATGTGTCATTTCCTTATAAAGCCTTGCAGTTGGCAAACCCATAACATTGTAAAAATCGCCATCTATTCGCTCTATTGCACTCATGCCTATCCATTCTTGCACCCCATACGCACCTGCTTTGTCATAAGGTTTATAGTTTTTAACATAATGCGTAATTTCATTATCGGTCAATTCCCTAAAATAAACCTTCGTTGTTTCTACAAAACAATGTTGATGATACAGATGAAATAAGCAAACTGCCGTTTTTACCAAGTGCATTCTACCCGAAAGTGCTTGCAGCATTTCAATTGCTTCTTTTTCATCATTAGGTTTACCCAAGATTTTGTCATGCAAAACGACAATTGTATCTGCTGTAATGATAAAATTTTCGGCTGCCATATCTGCAAAAGCTCTCCCTTTTTCTACGGCAATATGCTTAACAATGTCGTCAGTGCTGATATTATGCAAAATATGTTCCGCCGTAGGGCGTACAACTACTTCAAATGACAAACCCAAAGCATTGAGCAATTGCTTGCGGCGAGGTGATTGTGAGCCTAAGATAATGGGCAGTTTTGTGAGGGAAAAGGCATGAATGTTTTCAAAAAAGTCGTCTTGTTTCATGAAATATAATTGGTTTATTCGTAAATGAAAATGTGCCTATATTTAACACACTTGCAAAATATAGGCACAAAAAAGTTATTCTGTCCACTCCAACACTACAATCATCGTAATATTGGCATCTGTGAGTGTAAATTGTGTACTATATTGACCTACAACAGGCATGTAATCAGCAGGTTTAAATGTAAATTCTTTCATGATTTCTGCTGTTCCGCTGCCGTCGTCATCATATAGTCTTAACATATAGGATTGTGAATTGTCTGGAAAATTCAAATCGGTAAAAAAGCTATTGATTAATAAAGGTAAATTTGTACCACTTTCATTGGCAAAAGCTTGTGTACGGGTGTAGGTATTGCCCAAATCGTCTAAGACACGTATATAAATATCGGGAAAATCATTCAAATCCCATACACCTATGTTGAAAATATTTTGTTGTGTAATTGAAATCGATTTGATGCTGCATTTATTAGGCAAAGTAGGCGCAGCAATCGTTACAGGTTTGACAACAGATTCTACACCGCCTGTGTTTTGCGCAGTCAATTTCACTTCATACGTTCCCATTTGAGCGTATTCGTGTGCTGGATTTTCTTCCGTAGAAGTACCGCCATCACCAAAGTCCCATTGATATTGCACTTTTTCGCCAATCGTCGTATTTTGGAAAGAAATCGTACAAGCTGCATTACAATTGTCATTGTTGATGCTGAAATTAGGCACAGGTTTTACCTTTGGTCCTTCATTAATGGTTACGCAGCCCACAAAAAAAAGGACAGATAGTAAGAGAAAGTCGAAAATTTTGAATGAATATTGCATGATTGAAATATAAAAATACCTAAAAAGTATTGTTTTTTAGGCAATTTGGTGGTAAAAGAACATACAAAGATAAAGAATATTTTATTCATGTAAAACTTTTGTGAAATATTTATTGCGGTTCATCTCTTGGTAATTTGAAAAAAAGGTACTATCTTTGAATGTTTAAACACATATTTATGATAGAAAAAAATCACATTGTGGGCAAAGAAGCCCAAAAAGCCTATCTTATTGGCGTTGCAAATCGCAATACTCCCTACGAAAAGGCAAAAGAATACATAGAAGAATTGGCTTTTTTGGCAGAAACCGCAGATATTCGTACCATCAGAAGTTATATTCAGAATTTAGATAGACCTAATCGTGCAACCTATATTGGCTCGGGTAAATTGATTGAGATTCGTACAAAGGCGGAGGAAGAAGGCGTTTCTGTACTTATATTTGACGATGAATTGAGTCCTATGCAGCTACGTAACATTGAAAAAGAGACGAATTTGGCGGTTTTGGATAGAAGTGCGCTTATTTTGCACATCTTTGATTTACATGCACAAACTGCACAGGCTCGCTTGCAAGTAGAGTTGGCGCAAAATCAATATATGTTGCCTCGTCTTACTCGTCTTTGGACGCACTTGGAACGGCAGCGTGGCGGTACAGGTACTCGTGGTGGGGCAGGGGAGAAGGAGATTGAGACTGACCGCCGTATTATTCGAGATAGGATTGCTTTGTTGAAAAAAGAATTGGAAAAAATTACTCGTCAAGACGAAGAAAGACGAAAAAACAGGGGCGAATTTGTACGCATAGCCTTGATTGGCTACACAAATGTGGGCAAATCTACCTTGATGAATGCGCTCACGAAGTCTGATGTTTTGGTGGAAAATAAACTTTTTGCAACCTTGGATACAACGGTGCGCAAAATGGTTATAGATTTTACCCCCTTTTTGATTTCTGATACTGTGGGTTTTATCCGAAAATTGCCGCATCATTTAGTAGAATGTTTTAAAAGTACTTTGGCAGAGGCAAAAGAATCGGATATTATCTTGCATGTGGTTGATGTTTCGCACCCGCAATTTCTTGACCAAATAAAAGTCGTACAAGACACTTTGAAAGATTTGAAAATTGAAAATAAGCGAGAAATTATTATTTTCAACAAAATAGATGCGCTTTCGGCTGATGAACGAGAAACGCTTGAAACAGCTTGGTTGAGCAAAGAAGATGCGCCTGCTTTGTTTATTTCTGCTTTGAAAAGGGAAAATATTGAGGGTTTTCGTAATATGGTAGTGGATACTGTGCGGGCGAAACATGCAGAGAAATTCCCTAATCAAAAATTGGAACTTTATTCGTAACGGTTTAGGCTCTCGCAGATTTACGCAAATTAATGTTTTTATTTGGGTAAGGAACAAGTGAAAAATAAAACAAGCATTCTGCAAGAATACAGAAAACTGATACTTAAACACTTAGCTTTTCTGGATTCTTGCAGAATGGATAAACTTTAACAAGCTATTTTTCACTCATTCCTAAATCTGTTTGAAACCAATTCAAATTACTTCTTCCAAAAACATGTTACATACAGAACTCATACTTAATGCTGATGGGTCTATCTATCATTTAGCATTGAAACCAACAGAAATAGCGGATAAAATTATCTTGGTGGGCGACCCTGACAGGGTGGAATTGGTTACGCAATATTTTGATAATGTCAAATTTACGTGTAAAAAAAGAGAATTTCATACACAAATTGGATACTTACAAGGGCAGCGAATCATGGTGCTTTCTACGGGAATTGGCACAGATAATATAGATATTGTGATAAATGAGTTAGATGCTTTGGCAAACGTGGATTTTGAAAAAAGAGTTATAAGAGACAAGCCTATTTCTCTCAAAATATTGCGACTTGGCACTTGTGGCGGTTTGCAAGCAAATATCCCGGTTAATAGCATAGTTCATTCAAAATGGACGGTAGGTTTAGATGGGCTGCTTCGATATTATGTCTATGAAAAAGAGGATTCGCTTCTTTTGGCTGAAAATGCCCTCAATGATTTTCTGTTAGCTTGGAGAAACGAATACTTTGGCGAACACTATATGGCGTTTGCTGCAGATTCTTTTTCGTATTTAGTAGAAAAAGAAAAGGAAATTATTCAAGGCATCACGCTCACTGCCAAGGGATTTTATGGTCCACAAGGCAGAAGTTTGGGGCGGACGACTTTGCAAAATCCACAGTTATTGGATATACTTTCAACATTTTCTTATCAAAATTTGGCAGTTACCAACTTAGAAATGGAAACCTCGGGCATTTTGGGTTTGGGAAAAATATTGGGACATGAATGTGCCTCGCTATCTGTCATTTTGGCAAATCGAGCTTTGGGAACATTTTCGGAAAACGCTGAAAAGGCAACTTTACGCATGATACAAAAAGGCTTGGATTTGATGTTGAGATGGTAGTCGTTTGATTGGGGCTAAAATGGCTGATTTGAAGCTATCTTAGTTAAAATGAAACACACGATGAACCAATTATTTATACGTTTACATGCATAATTTCGCAAGAAATACGAAATTTTCTCGTATTTTTACGGCATTGTTTCAACCATTTCAATTTCATAATGAAAAAAACACTTTCTTTTTTATGTGCTATCGTTAGCTTTTTTATGCTTTCGGCACAAATCATTGAGGTAAAGCCCGAAAATCCTACGGCTGATGACTCTATTACCATTACTTTTCATGCAGATAATGGGAATATGGCACTCAAAGATTTTGAGGGAAATGTCTATATTCACACAGGGGTCATTATTGGTACAGCCGATGAACCAAGTGGTTGGCGTTATGTTCAGGGTAATTGGGGGAAACATGACCCTCGTATGTTGATGAAAAAAATTGCGCCTAACACCTATCAATTTGGGTTTAATATTCGCCGTTTTTATAAGTTTGACAAAGAAGAACCTTTTTTGCAAATAGGCTGTGTGTTTCGTAATGAAGATGGCACAAGGGTAGCGAAAACAGAAAATGAAAAAGACCTTTTTTATCCCGAAATGAAAACCTATCCTAATGGTATTTTGGAAGTAGTAGATGGCAGAGATGGGCAGGATATAGGGAATTTTGCAGGGATAAAAGCCATTCCTAACGGGATATTGGTGCAAGGTACACGCAAATCTATTCAATTTACCTACTATTCAGATGAAGTGATTGGTGTTTCTTTTGACCCAAATCGGGAAGAACCTGCGGCGTATAGTGCAGCCGTTGTGGGGGTGCCGCATACATGGACGCATACAATAGACAAATCGGTGGCAAATGCGACCATTATTCGTTGGGGCAACAATCGTTATGCGATTTCGATTAAACATAGCCCTATGCGTTTGACCTATTATAAAGATGGAAAAACGCTGGCAACAGATGAGTTAGGCTTTTTTATTGATAAAACAGAAGGCA
>JAAFHL010000390.1 GCA_013298365.1 Bacteroidota bacterium
TGTAAATGAATTGATTAGGAAGATGTTGCATGTTTGTTACAAATTTTGTACTATCAAAAATCCGAATCGGATAATTCATTATAATGCCGCCATCAGCATAAATATGTAAGGACTTTTGTTTGTTTTGACGCTTATAAGTATTCCCTTTTTCATCTAAAAAAATAGCTTTAAAATACAATGGAACAGACATAGAAATCCGAATAGCATCTTTTACCTTCATATTAGGATAGTTTTCGTAGGAAAAAATAGTTACCGATTGACAATCCATGCAAGTGCCTGTAACATAGAGATTTTTGTAGCCCAGTTGTTTCATTTCTGCAAAAGTAATGTCAGGATTACCTGTTTTCATGTTCAAATATGATGCCACAAAAGCCGTAAATCTTTTCCCTTTGAAATAGCCATAATGCGAAAACATACGAAATATTCCCCCTAATTTTCCATCATTAAAAGTACCAAAATCGGTGTTTTGCATGATAGAATCTAACTCGGCTGTTGTAGCTTTAAACGCAATAGCGGTTGCGATTATTGCCCCTGCCGAGCTTCCACCTACATTTTTTACGCTATCCATGGGAATATGTTGCTGCAATTCCATATATGCCCCCGTAAAAACATCACCTCGCACGCCTCCACCTTCAAAAATGAGGTTTTTGTAGTAGGAATGAGGTTGAGCATCAATATCTTGTATCAAATACAAGCAATAAAAAAGTAAAAAATATCGGAACATGGTAAATAACTATTTATACGGAGTGCAAGATTAAATACTTTTTATGGAATCTACAAATTTTTCTAATGGAACAAAACGTAACAAAGAAAAATCGTTTTCGTTTGAAGATACTATAAAACCAAAAAGAAATGCAATTACTTCCTGTTGAACTTATTAAAATCAATCATGCAAAAATCACGCAAATCAATCGCACTGTAAAAGCGATTTATCGTCTGATTATGTTTAGCCGTTACCATTTAGATGATGATTTATTAGATACTTTTTTGACAAGTATGCACAATCTGACGCAGCTTTTAGGTATAAAAAATGCACAAATGGAGGCGCAAAATGAGGAAGAGTTGGCGGAATATTTGGAAAATTTGAAAGTAACGTTGGCATTTATGATAGAGGAGATAGAATCTCATCAGCAGTTTGAAAAGGAACTACAACTTTTTCAGTTATTGAGACTTGTTTCGCCAGAAGCCTACGCCAAGCACCCTAATCGCTATCGAACAACGGTGGTTCAAATAGGGGCGCATATGTGTCCGCTACCCGCAGAAGTTCCTTCTTTGGTTTCAGCGTTATTTTTTCAGATGCAATCTATTCATAACCCTATCATAAGGGGCATTTATTTGCATCATGAATTGATTCGCATACATCCTTTTGCAGATGGGAATGGGCGAGTAACAAGGCTTGCTAAAAATTGGATACTGATGTATGAATTATATCCGCCAATCTTTATTAATGATTCCCAAAGCAAAAAAGAGTATATCTCAACGCTTAAAAATAGCTTTAAAGAACTTGCCAATAATCCCACTTGCTGGAATGAATATACCGAACAGTTCTTTGAGCAAGAATTAGATAGGATTCTTGAAAGTAGTCAAAAGCTATATGAAACGGTAAACGAAATTGGGATTCAGCGCAGAAAAAAAAGCGATTCAGCCTAATATCATTATCCTAAGAAATGGAAATAAAATAAAGTACTAATTTTGATGCCCGTTATTTACGTGTTTTTCTGTGCCGTAGGCACAAAATATCGGTAGAAATATGTGCAAATATTCCCCGATTTTATTCGTTTTTTCGTGCAAGCACGAAAAATTTGGACGATTTTTTGGGCGATTTATTATTTTCTACCGATATTTTGCCTCTAACGGGGCAATAACGCAAATTCGTATCTTATTTTATCTACGTTACCAAAAACAAAAAACATCATTTATTTTATATGGATTATACAATTATTATTTCCTTACTAAGCTTAATTGCTTTAGAAGTCATCTTAGGCATTGACAATGTGATTTTTATCTCTATTCTCGCCAATAAATTGCCGCAAGCGCAGCAAAAAAAAGCAAGACAAGTAGGGATTTTATTGGCAACTGTTCTACGATTAGGGTTGTTGATGCTTATCTCTTTTATCGTGAAATTGGACAAAGATTTGATAGAAATATTTAATCATGGGTTTTCGGGCAAAGATATTATCTTGATTTTGGGCGGTTTGTTTTTATTGTATAAAAGTACAAGCGAGATTTACCACAAAATGGAAGGTGAAACAGGCGATCAAACCAAAGATATAGCGGTTACTTCTTTTTCACAAGTAATTGTGCAGATTTTGATAATGGATTTGGTTTTTTCCATAGATTCTATCATTACCGCTGTGGGTATTGTAAAAGAATTGTGGGTAATGTATGTTGCGGTAATTGTCTCAGTCGGGATTATGTTGGTAGCTGCCGAACCCATTAGCGATTTTGTGAACAAACATCCTGCTTTCAAAATTTTGGCACTTTCCTTCTTGTTGTTGATTGGTTTTTCCCTCATTGCAGAAGGATTTGGTACAGAGATTCCAAAAGGATATATCTATTTCTCGATGGCATTTTCCTTCATGGTAGATGTTTTACAAATGAAAATACATAAAAATAATCAAAATGTGGTGGTAACACATGAGCATTATCAAGATGGGGAAGAAAATTTACCCAAAAATATTTTGTAAAGCCAAAAGTAAATAGCTACGAAAAATAGGGTTAAACGCATAAGTGTTTAGCCCTATTTTTTGTGGTTAAAATGGCTGAAGCCGAACATGGCTTTCTCATAAAAAAAATAATGGAATAAAAAGGTTGAATTTTACCACAAAGTTCACAGGGGATTCACAAAGAACACAAAGATTTATAAAAAAATAGGCTGTTTCGTGTTCTTTGTGCTGGCTTTTCTTTGTCAACTTAGTGGTTTTATTTTTTATGAGAAAGCTATTTGAAACCGAAGCACCATTTAGAAAAAAAACAAAAAAAACTTACAAAACAGAAATCCAAGTGCAAACCTTGTGTCGTATGTATGGTGTATGAAACAAACAATCATTCATACATTAAGATTATGAAACAAGGAAATTATCAACACGACTCTCTTTTTGGGCGACTTTTTAGCCTGAAATCGGAACTGCAAAAAGCAACGCTTATTGCGTTTGCTTTATTGTCGAGTGTAGGCGGAATGGCTTCTTCGCATCGAGAAGCACCCCTTATCAGTAGCGACCCGCTTGCGGACAACACCGACTTGTACGCTTTTCGTAGCCCAGAGAACACTAATAAGGTTACGATTATTGCTTGCTACATTCCCGTAGAGCTTCCCTTCGGTGGACCTAATTACGTTTCGTTTGGCGAAGACATTCGCTACGAAGTACACGTGGACAATGATGTCTCTACACCAGGCGATGACATTACGTACCGATTTACTTTTAGCAAAGTGAATCAAGACCCAACGACTTTTTTCAACATTCGTTTGGGGCAGGAAAATTTGAAAACGTCTTACAACTTGCAGCGCAGCCTTGATGGTGGCGCAACTTGGACCACAATTGTAACAAATGGAATCGTACCACCCAATAACATTGGAGACCGTTCTATTACCAGTGGCGTAGGTTTGGGTGCTACAAGCTACAATGCCTTGATGACAAGTGCAATTACTACGGCAAGTACAGGTGAAAAAGTATTTTGTGGACCCAGTGATGACCCATTTTTCGTAGATTTAGGGGGGATTTTTGACTTGGGAGATGCGCCACGTCAAAATGGTGGAACAGTTCGTGATGGTTTGGCACGCAGAAATGTACATTCTATTTGCTTACAAATAGACATTGCTACTTTGCAAAAAGACAACAAACCCGTATCAATGGCTGCCAATATTTTGGATTCAGATTATGTGATTGGGGTTTGGGCTTCGGCTTCTCGTCCTGCTACCCGTACCCTTAACTTAGATGGCACACTTGATGACACAGGGGCTTGGATACAAGTTTCTCGTTTGGGTATGCCTTTGACAAATGAGGCTGTTGTTCCTGTGGGTAGCAAAGACTTGTGGAATTCGCTTACGCCCTATCAAGACCTTGCAAATATAGCTACCTTTGGCAACTATTTTTACAATCCAGAATTGGCTTTGTACATGGACAATAGCTTATTTGGTGGTGCAGTTCCTGCTTTTTGCCAGTTGCGTGTGCAAAGAAATTCGCTACAAGGCTTTGATTTTGGAAATGGACAAAATGGTTTATATGGCTTAAAAGGTTCTGCTGCGGTAGCGGGAACAGCCCTTGATGATGCTATTTTTGGTACATTATTATTACCTGCTGCTAACTCTCCTCGTTCTGTGGACATTTGGCCTATTTTCCATACAGGTGTTCCTAATCTTGCGCCTTATCATTTGGCTACAGGCAAAAATGGTAATCCCCTTGCAAATGGTAAACCCTTTATCAACAACTTTTTACCAAATGGCGGAGATATGTTAAGACTTAATATGGCTGTACCTATTACCCCTCGTAATTCTGCTCGTTTTTCTTCTGATGGAATTATTGCAGCAGCAGTTGCAGGTTTGACAAATCCACTTTACAACAAAAATACGAGCCTTCAATTCATTCCTAATATGGACGGTTTTCCAAATGGCAGAAGATTGGAAGATGATGTAACCCGTATAGAATTGCAAGCCGTAGCAGGGGTAGCCCTCGCAGCGATTGGCTTGTGGTATGATGATTATCAAGCGGGTAGCCCAAATCCTGTAACCAATTCTTTGGTAAATGTACTTTCTTATTCTACAGGGGTAGAAAAAAATGACACGACTTTCAAGACTAGTTTCCCTTATGTACAAACACCTTGGAGCGGAACAGCAGTGGAGTAGTTTTTTTTAACCGTAGCGAAGGTCTTTGACCATTCGCAAAGTAAAAAAGCAATTTATTGGCTTCCATGAGTTTCATTAGATTAAAAAAAG
>JAAFHL010000391.1 GCA_013298365.1 Bacteroidota bacterium
TTTTATAAAAATGTAGCTCAATGACAAAAAATATGCAAAAAATTATCTTCCTCATCATTTGTTTGCTCGTTTTTGAAGGCGTTTTTGCTCAAAAGAAAAAAGACAAAAAAGTCATAGAAGACACTTGGTTTCAGTTTTTGCAAACTGAAAATGGCTCTCGTTTGCGCATTTCTTTTCCTGTAGAATACGAATTGATGAAAGAGTCGCAGACAAGGGGACGAACTTGGTATGTTTCGGCAAGAGATACGGCAAAAAAAACGACTTATTTGTTAAATTGTACTTTTCATGACAAAGTTCTCACCGAAATTGGCGAGGCTGCACTCGTACAAACCACTTTTTTGACCTTTGAAGAATCTTCAAAATCTATTTTGGTAAAGTCTGAATCGGTAAAATCAGGCAATTATACGGGCATGAGGGGGCAGTTTTTAGACAAAAATAAGGGAATTGCCTACGAATATGAGGCTTTTCAAAAAGGAGGTTTGCAAATACAAGTGATGATTGCGCACCCTTACAAAATCTATGAAGAAGAAAAATATAATCGCTTTTTTGCATCTTTGAAAATAGAATAGACACGTTTTGTCATAATTTCTGCATTTTGCCTTTGGTTTTGAGTAAAAAATTGTACCTTTGTCTCGCAGATTTTCGGAGATAAAAAGGAGATTTCGCAGATGTAAGTGCTTATTTGCGTAAATCTGCGGTTTAATCTGTGTAAATCTGCGAGACATAAATAATAATATGAATCCAAAAAGACAAGGCGGACTGGGACGTGGTTTGAGTGCCATTTTAACAGGTAGCGATATATATAAAAATGACGAAGTCGTAAAGACAGTAACGCATACAAATCTATTGCCTTTGGCGCAAATAGAAACGAATCCTTTTCAGCCCCGCACACAATTTGATGTGGAGGCGTTGGAAGAGTTGGCGGCTTCTATTCGTGTGCATGGGATCATTCAGCCGATTACGGTGCGTAAACTTGCCGAAAATCAATATCAACTTATTGCAGGTGAGCGGCGTTTGCGTGCGGCTAAAATGGCAGATTTGAAGGAAATTCCTGCCTATATTCGTACCGCAAATGATGAGCAGATGATGGAAATGGCGTTGATTGAGAATATTCAGCGTCAGGACTTAAATCCTGTGGAGATTGCCATTTCTTACAAAAGAATGATGGAAGAGTTGGGTTTGAAGCAAGATGAATTGGGTGAAAAAGTGGGTAAAAATCGTGCAACTGTCGCAAACTTTGTCCGTTTGCTCAAACTTCCGCCCGAAATACAAATCGGTTTGCGTGATGGAATTATTTCGATAGGACATGCTAAACCCTTGATAACCATTGAAAACCCAATGGAGCAACTGACCATTTATAAAACCATTGTAGAAAATGGCTTGAATGTGCGTCAAACTGAAGAATTGGTAAGAAACCTTTTTACCAATAAAGCAAAAAAAGTCAATAAAAAACCTGAACCCAAAGTAGAAGATACACAATATAGCATTTTGCTCAAAGATTTGCAAGACAAATTGGAAAATAAATTTGGCAATAAAGTCATTCTTGCATCGCAAGACAATGGAAAAGGGGAAATTCGCATCGCTTTCCAATCTACTGATGACCTTAATAGAATGATAGAATTGTTGGAAATATGAGAAAAGAAGGAAACCACTTTAGTCTGCGAAACAGTTCGACTACGCTCACTGTGGAATCTGCGTCTTCTTTCTGCGCTTACCTGCGAGAAATAAGCACGATTTTTCTGTTTTTATTCGCCATAATTCCTTCGTTTGCTCAAAATGACACCCTTCGCCTTTCTACAAAAGGCGGGAAAGTAACGATTCCTGATACCTTACAAGTTGTGGCAAAAACGGATACTTTGCCGCAAGACAGCCTGCTACCCAAAAAAAAGTGGGATTTTCCGCCTACCACAGAAGCCGCACAGAGATGGGAGAAAAAAGCCTATCTTGTTGTTTTGCAGCAACTTCCCAAACCTATTTCGGCGATTCTTATGCCTTTAGACACAAATAGACAAGACCCAAATGTTGCCTATAAAAGAGCTTTGATTTTGCCAGGTTGGGGGCAAGCCTATAATCGCAGTTATTGGAAACTCCCGATTGTGTATGCAGGTTTAGGCGGCTTAGGTTATTGGTTTTATTTCAATAACAGACAATATAAAACCTATCAAACGGCATATCGTTATTCGATTGATGGCGATTCTACCACAAATCCGCTCAATGTGCCAAATGTGGACAGACAAGGTAATTCTGATGGGTATCGTGGGGCAAGAGACCAGTATCGGAGAGACAGGGATTTGAGTGTTATATACATCGCAGGTTTTTATGCTTTGCAAGCAATTGAGGCATATACAAATGCACATTTGAAATATTTTGATGTAGAGGAAAATCTGTCTATGCAAGTTGCGCCTACTTTGATGCAAACAAGTGCAAGTGCTTTGCCTCGTGCAGGGATAGGGGTCAATTTTCGGTTTTAATGTGTACCTTTGTCTCGCAGATTTTCGCAGATAATAGCAGATTTTCGCAGATGTAACATTTATTTAGCATAATATGGAACAGATTTTTATAGAAAAAATACTTATAAATGAAGTGCGACATTTGCACAATATTGAAATTCCGCTTTCTGCAACGGAAAGGAAACATCTTATTTTGACAGGTAAAAATGGTAGTGGGAAAACTTCTGTGTTGGAGGAGATGAAAATTATGATTAATAAGGTTATCCGAAAAAATAGCGTAAATAAATTTAAACTTAGGATTCAATTTCCAAGTGGTAATCATCTTTATAGTAAATATCATAAGGGAGAATTTATTTTTGCCTATTTTCCAGCAAAAAGAATTAATGAACTAACAAAGCCAACAGGGATTCAAAAAGTAGAACTAAAAGAAATGTCAGGGATTGAGGAAAATACAAATAAAGATTTTATTCAATATATTGTCAATCTCAAAGCTGAACGTTCTTTTGCGAGAGATGAAAATGACATGGTTTCTGCTCAAAAAATAGATGCTTGGTTTGAAAAATTTGAGGCTTTATTGCAAGATATTTTTGAGGAAGAAGACTTGAAATTAGAATTTGTGAGAAATGGCGGATATAATTTTTACATACAGCTCCCAAATCGTGAACGTTTTGATTTCAATCATTTGTCGGAAGGCTATTCTGCTTTGTTAAGCATTGTAACGGAAATCATTATCAGAATGGAGAAAAAAAGCTCTCAATTATATGATATTCAAGGGGTTGTTTTGATAGATGAAGTAGAAATACATTTGCATGTAGATTTGCAAAAAAAGATTCTTCCATTTTTGACGACTTTTTTTCCCAATGTGCAGTTTATTGTAACAACTCACTCACCTTTTGTGATAAATTCCATTTCAAATGCCGTAGTATATGATTTAGAAAATAATATTTTGGTTTCAGATTTGTCGGGTTATTCGGTAGAAGCAATCATTAAAGGCTATTTATTGGCTGATGAATATTCCGATATTTTGAAACAAAAGGTGGTAGAATATGAATTTTTACTGAAAAAAGTAGAAATGAGTGAAGAAGATGCTGAAAATTTGCGTGGATTACGGAAATATTTGAAACAGTTACCCAAATTTTGGTCGGAGGAATTAGATGCTAAAATAAAATTATTAGAACTTCAACATATTTCAAAACTAAAAGCATGATAAATATTACGAAATCACAACCTGCTCCAGACTGTTTAGTTATTGAAAAACAGAAGGTTAATGGAGATTATAAATGTGGTGAAGTTTTGATTAGGTTAAAAGATGATTTTTATAATAAATGTTATTTGTGCGAAGAAAAAGGACAAACTACCTTAAATGTTGAACATTTTGTGCCGCATAAAGGGGATAAGGAATTGATGTTTGATTGGAATAATCTTTTTTGGGCTTGTGGGCATTGTAATAATATAAAATTAACACAAGAAAATATTTTGGATTGTACCAATAATGCGATACAAATCGTTGATATTCTGCAATTTAAAGCAAGTCCTTTTCCCAAAGAAAAGGTAGAAATAAGGGCTATTTCTGAACACATCTATGCGCAAAATACTGCAGATTTGCTCAATAAAATATACAATGGTACGACAAATTTAAAAAAAATAGAAAGTGAGAATATGAGAGATAAGTTAGCAAAAGAGTTGAAAAAGTTCAATGACTTATTGCATGAATATTTTTTTGAAGATGGATTAGATGAGCAAGATAAAAACGCAATAAAAAATAATATTAGACGTATGTTGCAACCTTCAACGTCTTTTACCGCTTTTAAAATTTGGATAATTAAAAGTATTCCTGAACTAAAAAATGAATTTCAAGGATTATTATAAATTTCAATCAATTACAAATGAAAAAATATCTCATATACACGATTTTTCTATGCTTTTTTGTGGGCGTTTTTGCACAAAAAACAGATTCAATTCTTGTTTCTACTAAATCGGGAAAAGGAGGCAAAACGATGGATTCTACGCTTGTCGTAAAAACAGATACTGCGATAAAAAAACTTAAAAAACCATTTAGGTTTCGTAGAAATGAGTTTCATTTTATTTTGCAAACGACCTTTTTGGCAAATGCGGCAGCGGCTGCAAAGGATTCTGTTCCTTTGTTTACCATCGGTTCGGGCAGCACCACTTTGGGGGCAGGTTACAACTTCAATGTAAGTCCCAAATTTGCGATACATTTGCAACCTGGGCTTAATTATTACAAATTGTCTTATCGGCAATTAGCTGCCAAAAATTATCCTTCCGCAATAGATACTTTTCAGTCTGAAAAACAGCGTTTTACCTATTTGGAAATGCCTTTGGGCTTGATTTATACCTTTAAAAGAAATGAGAAAAAAGAGCGTCAAACTTTTGTAGAAGCGGGAGGGTATGCAGGCTTTATGTGGAAATCTATCTACAAAATAGACTATTCAAAAGTGTTACCTGATGGCTATAA
>JAAFHL010000393.1 GCA_013298365.1 Bacteroidota bacterium
TTCTCCGATTCGCAAATTAGTGCCACTTGCAGAAGCTGCAAAAAAGAGGGGCAATAAAGTATATCATCTCAATATTGGTCAACCTGATATAGAAACGCCGCCGCAATTTTATGAGGCAATTCGTAAAGCCGACCTCAAAGTGCTTGCATATAGTCATTCGGCAGGCAATGAGTCTTTGCGCAACAAAATTGGCGAATATTATACCCGCTTGGGTTTACCTGTAAACAATCAAGAAATTTTGGTTACAACAGGAGCGTCAGAGGCTTTGGCGTTTGCTTTTATGAGCTGCCTCAATCCTGGTGATGAAATGATTGTGCCTGAACCATTTTATGCCAATTATATCAGCTTTGCGCTGACTGCAGGCGTAAAAATTTTGCCATTGACTACGCATATTGAAGAAGATTTTGACTTGCCAGCTATCGAAGCATTTGAGGCACTTATTACGCCTCGCACAAAAGCGATTATGATATGCAACCCTGGCAATCCTACAGGCATTTTATATCCAAAAACATCTTTAGAAAAACTGAAAGATATTGTCTTAAAACACGATTTATATCTTTTTTCTGACGAAGTATATAGAGAATTTGCTTACGAAGGTCAAAAACATTATTCTGTTTTGGGATTTCAAGATTTGGGGCAACATGCCATTGTAGTAGATTCTATTTCCAAACGTTTTTCGGCTTGTGGCGCACGTATCGGCTGTGTAGTTACACGCAACAAAGATGTGATGAATGCCATGATGAAATATGCGCAAGCACGCCTTTCGCCACCTACAATGGGACAAATTGGTGCAGAAGCAGTGTATGATTTACCACAATCTTTTTATGATGGCATCATTGAAGAATATGACGCTCGCCGTCAGTTTTTGTTAGCTGCTTTGCAGAAAATGGAAGGCGTATTTTGTCCGCATGTTGGCGGTGCATTTTATGCGATGGTAAAACTCCCTGTGGACAATGCCGAAACATTCTGTCGTTGGATGCTCGAAGAATTTTCGTACAAAGGCGCAACCGTAATGATGGCACCTGCAAATGGCTTTTACGCTTCGGCAGAATTAGGCATAGACCAAGTGCGCATTGCGTATGTTTTGAATAAAACCGATTTAGCAGGGGCAATGGAATGTCTTGCAGAAGGACTGAAAAGTTATCCAGGAAAAAGACAAACAACTATATCAAAAACTTAATTCCATTTTTGGGAAAAATATTTTCTCTTTTATTCAAACATTTTACCTACAACATAAACAAGAAAATATTTTTTCATTGTAGTATATTATCATACAAAATACTCATAAATAACTACTTACGTATTTCATTCGTTTACTACTGAATCGTATTATTATACAATATAAAAATAATATGATACAAATTTATGGATTTTTAAATTTCACTTACTGTTTTGTACGATATTTGTAGCAATAAATATATCAATTCAAACTCAATTTTTCATGCACTAAACTTATCTCAGAAACGGCAAATTAGCCCATTTTATAATTTGTATTAATACCTTTATGTTCAAACAAATCATGAAAAAATTAACATTCTTCTTCTGTCTCATCTTTGCTTTAAATAACCTTCAAGCAGACAAAATATTCCAAGATTTAGATTTTAGCTCAGGCGAATGGGCAATGGTAGGTGTGCCTTTGCACAACTATCAACTTTTGCCTATACAACAAGAATTGGGCACTTTTATCTGCAAAGACATGTCCTTACTCAAAGACATTCAAAAAAATTGGGATTTGGAATAGAATATACAAATGAGGATAATTGCGATTATCATTATACCCTCAAATTTTATCGTAATAAGGAGCAAATGCGTAGTTATACACTCAATTTGCATTGTGGCTATATTACCCTTGATGGATTGTCATATAGTTTTGACCCGAAGCTGTTTGAAAAAGTAAAAAAAATGGCAAAGTCCGTAGATTGGTCTCGTATCAATTTTAGCGATGAAAAAGCGTTACGCAAAGCTATCTCTACCCTTAGCAAAGCCCCAGATGTCTATTGGTACGAAGATGTAAAACCTTTGGAATATAAAGGCTTCTTTATGATGGGACTTAGAGGGCTTTCTTGGGATACAAATCTGGACTCCCTTGCGGAGGCAACCACAAATTATCTTGCACAAAAAACAGGAAAAAAAGATTTTTATCTAAAAGAAAATTTCTACTCAATAGATGGCGATATGATGTATGTGAGCTATGAAGTGAATTGCAACGATGATATGATGAAGCATATTCAAAAGATACCTACGGCAGTGACCGATTGGAAACCGCATATAAATAAAGGTGATACCATAAGAGTTGTGGCAATAGGCGTAAATGAAACTCGCTATTATAAGCTCATGGGTATGTAGCGAATCATCTCATTCAAAATAAATCATTTAGAAAATAGCGATAAAGGGTACTTTCTCGCTATTTTCTGTTTTTTTTATAATATAGGGAAAGCTAAAACGTAAGCAAGCTCCTGCCCTACCCTCATTGTTGTACAAATATATTTCGGCTTCGGTGTGATGCTGATGGGCAAAATGACTAAGTCTTTCTTTAATATTTGTCAAGCCAATAGATTCATGTTTTGTGTCTTTTTTCTTGGGTATAATCCCCATACCATTGTCTTCTATGGTACAAACGATGATATTACCCTTTTTTTGAATATTAATCAAAATCGTTCCCTTTCTCTTGCAAGGTGCAATTCCATGCCAAATAGCATTTTCTACAATGGGTTGAAAAATAATAGGCGGTATGAGTGTTTTTTCGGGTTGAATCGCTGTATCTATGATAATTTCATACACTAAGCCTTGACTTAACCTAAATTTTTCTAATTGAAGATATAGCTCTAATGCACTCAATTCGTCAGCAAGCGAAATTGTGGGAGATTTGGAATGTTGTAAAACCTTGCGAATAAGTTGCGAAAATTTCCCTAAAAAACGAACCGCATCTTCCGAATTATTTTCTAAAATATAAGACTGAATGGAATTTAGTACATTAAAAATAAAATGAGGATTCATTTGTGAACGCAATACTTTTTGCTCGGCTTCTTTGAGCAAAACTATTTTTTTACGCTTTTTTTCTGCATCTGCTAGTACATTGATGCTGATAAAAATACAACTTCCTAAACAAGAAAAGAAGCAATAATTGTTTGCTATTTTTAACTGTTCAGGCTTAAATTCCCAATGAAATAGCGAAAAATCGGTCAAATACAATATCACAACGCAAACAACTAGGGTAATGATGGGCAAAACAGTAGGTAATATATCATCTTGATGTTTGAACAAAATGGCTAAAAGAATCACAATATTCAGGTAATGAAAGCCACTGTCATAGCCATAAATAGAGGATAATACAAAAAAAGAAATAGCGGAACACATCCATGGGCTTGCCTGTGCGATTCGATACCATTTCAAATAGTTGAATAAGTAAGTACATAAATAACCTAAGGTGCAGACAAACGAAATCCAAATATACGGATTTGGTAGCCAAAAATAGAATACTAAGCTGCCTATTATGCCAAAAAAGAGGGAATCTCGAGCAGCATCATTAGCACTTTTTATCCCTCTTTGAATGGGACTACTCTCATCAAAGGGATTGTCAAGACGTATAAGGTCTCTAAAAACAGGGCGTAAACGATGATATAAATCCATGAGCGTCTCTGTGTGGGAAGTACGGGAAAACAAACAAAGGCGAAGCGATATAGTTTCAAATATACATGTAAATCATTCCGATTTTTTCACTAATTTTGACGAACTTTTTCAAGCACAAATATACAAATATTATTTCCATTCTCATCATAACTACTTTGTAAGCGTGCTGAATGGATTTGTAAACATGTCTTTTTCAAGCATCATAATGTTTTATGATAAAAACGATTATTATAGATGATGAGCCTCGCAGTATTCAAAACCTGAAATTACTGTTGGAACGCTATTGCAAACAAATTGAAATAATTGCTACTGCTGAATATCCTGAAAACGGAATTTTATTAATTCAGGAGCATAAACCTGATTTGGTGTTTATAGACATAGAAATGCCTACCATGAAAGGCTTTGAAGTATTGAAACAAGTGGCTGATGTGCCATTTAAAGTCATATTTATTACCGCCTATGACGAATATGAATACGCAGTAAGTGCTATTCGTAGTGCAGCATTAGATTATTTGCTCAAACCTTTTGATATAGATGAGCTTATTTCGGCAGTGGCAAAAGCTGAAAAAACGATTTTAGCTGAAAAAGTGGTAGAAAAAGTAACGAAAGATACAGTAAATCATTTGCTGTATAATCAGTTTGTGCAAAAGCAAAAAATAGCCTTGCCAACACTCAATGGCATAGAGTTAGTTCTCCTCGAAAATATTCGCTATTTCCAAGCAGACAATACTTATACCCTTTTGCAAATGCTTGATGATACGAACAAAGTGGTCTGCAAAAGCATCAAAGACTTTGAAGCACAATTGAGTGAAAAAGGTTTTTTTCGCATACATCGAGAATATCTCATCAACCTCAACTATATGAAAAGCTATGTGAAAGGCAGAGGCGGATATGTTATTATGGAAAATGGTAAAGAATTAGCGGTTGCCAATGATAGAAAAGAAGGTTTTTTAGCTTTTTTAATCCAATTTTGGGGCTTATAGGTTTGGTAGCTAAACGGCTAAATTATACTTAGCTTTGTGGTCTTTATATTTAGAAAATGGATATTATAAAACAACACCTGTCATTCAGCCTTATTGTGGAATAGCTATTTATTTTTTGCAAAAATAGTTAAGTATGACAAAATTCATAAGCCGCTTGTAAATATACAGGCATTTTTTTATTATTCTCTGCTATAAAGCACCTGCCCTACTCGCTCAATATGTGCAAGCAAATCAGGATTATTGATATGTTGCATAATAGAAATATCTATCTTATAGGGCAATAGCAAATCATCAAGCATA
>JAAFHL010000392.1 GCA_013298365.1 Bacteroidota bacterium
ACTATATTGACGGTCTGTTTTTGCGTTATGGTAAATACTACTCATTTATTTAGTACAATTATTGAATATTTTAAAGTATATAAACTACAAATTACCCTTATTTGTTTCATTTTCAACTAAAAGCAACTCTAATACTTCTCTAATTTGCGCATCAAACACTCGAATAGAAATAGGTTTATCTTCCATTAAGTTCACATTCAACACTGCATCAGATTGAGTAGGATTAGGATATAGGCTTATTTGTGTATCAAGTGAAGGATTCGCAAGACGAGTTCCACCGCCGCCGCCACCTAAACATTCAATACTTGCACAATTATTATTAAATATTGGAAAACCAGTTCTTGTCATAGAGATATTGCCATTAATGGTTAAGGTTACGTGCGGATCTGCCCCACATTGTGGCGGTGGATTTTGCCCATAGAAATCAAAAACACCATCTGTTTGAAAATCCCATGACCAAGTAGTAGCTCCTACGGATAAATCAGTAAACGTAACTTTTGCCCCATTACAAGGATTGTTTGCCGTAAAATTGACTTGAATATTGCAAAAAGCATCTGTACGAAAAAGCCCCCTGCCATGTGTAGCCGCAAAAACAGATTTATCAGAACTACGGACTTGTAACATATCTACTCTCACTTTTGCTAACCCGTCTATAGAAGGTCCCCAACTTGTAGCAGTACCATTGAGATTTGCTGTAGACCAAACTCCTGCTTCTGTAGCGATTAAGGCTTGGTCAGGATTTATACCATTAGCATTAGTTAAAGAAGGCGCAAAGATTATCCATCGAACAGGAATATCTGGAAATATTCCCCCTGCGTCCAACCTATTCCATGTTGTTCCTCCATTTGTAGTTTCCCAAATATTCCCTTGCGAATTTATAGGAATACTTGGGTTATTTAGTCCATAATTATAGAAAGTTACTAATATGTGGTTTTCATCGCCTGGTTGTACTTCAATACAAGAGATATTAGTCGCATTTAAAAAGTTAGAATTGACAGAAATATCCACTACTGAATAAGCTCCATTTGCATTACTAATTTTGTAAATTTTAGGAATATTGGGTAAGTATGCAGAAGCATCAGAATTTAGATGCTGCCCCATTGTCCCCACATACAAATTAGTTGCGGTATTAGGAGAAACTTTGACATGGGAGGCGATATAATTATCAGGCAAAGCCAAGTATGAGACAATCGGAGTGGCTGTGATATTGGTTCTACGAGCCACATAACCTTGCGTTGAGGATGAATATAGGATATTGTTAATGTCATCAAAATCGGCAGGATTGGTAAATAATCCATCTCCTGTTGAGTTAGGAATAGCAGAGAATGTTGCTCCACTATTAGTAGAACGATACCAATAATTATTAACATATGATGCGATTTGAAAGGTAGGGTTATTTTGGTCAATGAAACAATATCCGCCATCTCCTCCTAATACAATATTGGTACTTTGATATCCTGACCCATTAAAGCGCAGTGTTCCATTGTCTTGCGAACCTGTAAGTAACTGCCAATTCGTAGGATGAACCGCTAAACTATATAACTGTGTTACATTATAATCTATCCGCCTTGAGGGAATAGTAGGAACTGTAGGTGGTGAAACCCAAGCATTCGCCGAGCGATATATGCCCCCGTCATTTCCCAAATACATAATATTGGGGTTTGATGGATTAAAGACAAAAGTATGCTGGTCTGGGTGAATAATGGGTAAACCTCCTTGCCCATCTTCTTCTGATACTTGTTGCCAACTGATGCCACCATTTATGGTTCTAAAAGGGTTTATCCCTCCAATATACATCTTATTGTTGTCTGTTGGGTGTATTGCCAAAGCTAAATTATACCATGCCTGAAGCCTTGTCATTTGGTCGGGGAATCCGACATAACTCACACAAGTGTTTACATCTACAGGCAAAGAAATACTTGTCCAAGTGCTTCCACCATTCAGCGATTTATGAAATCCCTCTATTCCATTTCCGAATAAGAAACCACATGGGGAATTAATCGGACCGCCCAAGTCACTTGCAGTCAATACATACAGAGCAGAGGGATTGCCACTTCCACAAGCAATATTCATCCATTTGGTAACATTATTAAGGGGATATCCTGTGACCATATTCCAAGTACCTTGTGCGCCTGTAGTAGATTTAAATAGAGCAGCTTGAGAAACGTTCCCAGTTGAAATAATCATGATTCCTGCATAAAAAGTCCCATCTGCTGCTTGTTCCAAATCTGTAACAAAAGTATAAGGATACAATGCACCTGTCTGACCAGTAACTCTATACCAATATCCTGTGGTGTTATTTCCGCCATTTTGCAAACGCATAACCCCATTGCTCCTTGTTCCTACATATGTATCTCCATTGGTGGCTACCACTATTTTTTGAACATATTGAAAACAAATGAATTTACTCTGATTGCCTTGAGCAAAAGTAGGGTCAATATTATTTAACAACTTACTCCATGTTTGCCCACCATTATTTGTCCACCAAATTTCGCCTGCACCTTGCACCCCATCATTATTGGTAGTAGGGCTTATGGGTGAATATTGGGCAAACTGCGCCTCACCTGTCCCAAAATACATAATTAACGGGTTTGTAGGATGTTGAGCTATGGCATTTATCGCCAAATTGTCAAAAAAATCATCTACTTTGAGCCAATTTACGCCCCATTATTCGTTTTCCATAGCCCTCCACTTGCACCTCCTGCCCAAACCGTATTACCAGAAGCATCTGATTTATCTATCAAAATGGTGCGTGTTCTTCCTGACACATTTCTCGGTCTCATTTCTATCCATTTGATACCTGGAATACTTTGATAGGTAGGTGTGCCAAAAGGAGGTGCCTGCCCTGCTTGAATCGCATCAGAATAAGCATCAATTTGTTCTACAGCCTGCCACAAACGCTGAATAGGTACATTTTGCGTGGCAGGGTCTTGAATCAGAAAATTATCCCAAGCTACCGCAGAATCGGGAGCAATTTCCATTTCACTTTCTGCTAATTCAAGATTTTCTTCCTCATTTTCCTGTAGATGAGGGTAGGAAACAGCAGCTAAACCGCCAAGAAACAAGAGACTCACAACAGAGAGCCATAAAAATTGTAATTTCATGTTTGAAATAAATTAAAAATTAGACAATAATCAAGCTTTGCGTATAGGACACACGCAAAATATAATACATAAAAATATGATTATCAGTATTTTATTATTTTTTCTACATACCTTATATTATCAATTGTGATTGTTATAAAATAAACACCTTCAGGAATATCCGCGATAGAAATAGGGGTATTATGAATTATTTTTTCACTTTTTACCTCTATACCCAAAGTATTTGTTATCCTCATCTCTATTTCTTTATACAAAAAAGGGACTTCTACACGAATTTCTGTCGTTGCTGGATTGGGATATAATTTTATCTCTTTATTTATCCCTTGCGAAGTGCTTGTATTAAGAGATACTTCTGTGAATTTCAATAAATTACTACAAGCTAATCCATCCAATTCAGAAAACTGCCCTGCTGCATATAGGGTATCATTTACAACACCAAAAGCTCGTGCAACGCCATTCATTACTGCCAAAGTATCCCATTTTGTGCCGTCATATGCAAAAATCCCATTAATGTTATTTGAACTAAATAAACTATCACTCATTGCGGCAGAAATAAATAATTTATCGCCATAAATAATCATTGCAGTTACATTCACAAGATTTTGTAAGCCTATTATCTCATGCCATTCTGTGCCATCCCATTTCTTGAAAAAATATCCTAAGGGAATTCCTCCATTTGGGTCGGGTATAATTCCGCCCGCAGCATATAGATACCCCTTATAACTCTCCAAAAAGTTGATTTGAGCAAGCGCATCTGTGGGGAGTGGTTGCCAATTCCCTTCTTTTTTTACAATGTGATATGTTTGGCAATTTAAATCGTAAAAATCTCCTGCCATATATATATCATTGTTGTAACGTTCAATTGAGGTAATTACTTTAAAAGGGTCTAAGCCCGCACAACTTGAAATATTACCAGATATATTTTCCCAATTTCCAACTAAACTTGTTCTGCTTTGCGCAAAGCAGTTTCCCATTACATACAAAGTAGAATCTATCAACTTAGTAGATACAGTATTTCCCCCTCCATTAAAAGGTGTCCATGCTTGCCCATCCCATAACGTGCCATATAATATTGGAGACAAATTGGGAGGATAGGCTGCAAACCCACCGCCAGCAAACAATTTATTTTGAAAGTTTATTAAAGTAGATACACCACTTCCATAAATTCCAGAAAAATCATTTTTTATACCCCCTCCCACATCTTTCCATTCTGTTCCTGTCCATCTTGCGACCCTATCAAAAGGGCTACCGCTAAGAAACTCAAAACTGCCTCCTACTACTACCTCTCCATTGTAGCCTGCAATGGCAGATATGGCGGTAAGGTTTGGACCTGGTACAGGTCCCACAGGTTTCCATAGTTGGGAAAATACCCAAAATGGTGTGAAAATTAGCAAGTTAATCAAAAGTGTTTTCATATTATTGTTGTTATTATTATTTTTTATAGTAGTGCCTAACGATTACATTGACGCTATGCCTTTTGAGCGTTTGCCTTGTGCGCTGATTAAAAGGCATTGGCGGCAATAGATTTGTTACCTGCATTTTTTTATTTTACATCACAAAATGGAGTAATACACCCTTTTGTTTCAATATATTCCCTCAATAGTATTTTATCTATGTGTGTGAGGGATATAACAATATCTTGTTTCACATAATGGTAAGATAATATTCCAATTTGAGGGCAATAGCTCAAATAGACATCTTTCTAAAATAAATGCTTAACTTTGAGGGATTTAAAATTAGTTTAATAATTACTTATTATGATAAAAGATAATATAGAAAAAACGAAATTCTTCCATATTGATGTTTATAGCCGAAT
>JAAFHL010000394.1 GCA_013298365.1 Bacteroidota bacterium
TTCGAGCTTCTACTACTTTTTCTTCAAAAATAAACTCAACCATATTGATGCGCACACTTGCATCTTTGGTTTTGTCAGCAGGAATTTCGATTTCGCAGAGAAAATTGCGAGTACCTACAGGAAAATTAAACTCTTTATTTACGCCATACACCGGGAATTTTTCGGCAAAAGTCTCCTCAAACTCTTTCTGAAAAGTGCGGTATTCTTTTCTGCCATAATACACTGCCCGAAACATATTTACGGCTTCATCTATCCAAAACGAATCCGATTTTATAATGGCTTCTCTTGCCACAAATAAACTAAAATAGTTGTGATGTCGTACACAGCCTTCTTGCCCTATCATCAACAAGCGATATTTGTCCATGCGAGCCGTTTCTTGTTTCATCATATCCAACCATTGATGGTCAGAAAAAAAAGGATTGAAACGTGCAATAATCGGCTTTAAGTCTTCATTTTTTACCCGACAATCTTGTGGTTTTACCTGCGAAAAAAGCCCTGAATAACAAGCACAAAGCAGTAATAAAGCAATATATTTTAGCATAATTTAATACATTTAAAACACAAAGATATAGAATAAAACCCATAAAATTTGGCATCTTTCATAAGTAGTTTATACTTTTTAGAAATGTAGCATACGCTTTAGCTTGTGTTAATATGTTCTGACACAAGCTAAAGCGTATGCTACAAGCAAAATGAAAGATACCTAAAATTTCTACTTTTCCTCCACTCAACTACATGCTTACATTTTTTATTTTGGCAAAACACAAAATGTCTCCCAAATCTGTGTAAATTTGCCCCTTGTTTATCGCATTTTGCTTCATTTTCATTCCCATGTCAAGACTGCTCATATTTCTTTGTATATATATATGCGTGCAAACTTTGCACGCACAAGATTCTACTGCCAACAAAAAACCAAAGGAAAGTTCGGCAGTAGAAGCGGCAAAACCAGATGCTCCCAAAACCGAAACGCCTAAAACGGAGCCGCCTAAGGGAGATGCTGCGGTAAACAATCCGATGAATCCGCCTACTTTTTCGGGGCAACCCCAAACACCTGCAAGCCAGCCTTATATCGTTATTTCTAAAGAGGAATACGAAAAAGAATATAGACCTGAACGCATTATTCGGGAGATTATGCCTGGTTCACGCAGAGATACGCTGCCGCCAAAATACATCGCAGATGCCAGCTATTTGCCGATAGTTACATGGGAAACACCAGCCGTAGGCACTGCACCAACCGAGACTGATAGTAATATGAGCGTTGTCAAACCTACCATTTTGACTTCGCAACGTTCAGATGTATTGGTAGAATTGAGTACGTGGAAGCAAGAATCCAAGATTTTTTCGATTCCTGTTAAATTTAAAGATAAAAAAGAAGTTCATTTATCTCGTTATTTCAATTTGCCTACTTCTCCCAAAAATTATAAAAAATTATATCTTTATTTTGAAGGCATTGCATGGCGAAGTGAAGTAAAACTGAATGGCAAATTTTTGGGCATCAACGAAAATCCGTTTCAGGCCTGGGCAATTCCGATAGATGCCGCTTGGCTCAGAGAAGAAGATAATTATTTGGAGGTTTCGTTAAGTACAAATGCAAAGCAAACGCCCTTTTTTCCGACCCCTTTCTTAGGCGTTTTTCGGGCTGCTTACATTATAGATGAGGCACAACTTGCGCAAATCCGCAAACCTATCTTGACAGAAGTGCCAAAAACCAAGGAAAAAGTGGCGATTTATGCGCCCTATTTTTACGAACATGACTACGAATTTGATAAATTTAGTGCCGTAAATGTCTTGCTTCATGCCAAAAGAGCAGGAATCAGCTATATTCATTTTTTATTCCCACCCGACAAAGAGTTGCAAAGACTTTGTCAAGAAATGGAGTTTATCAGTGTAAAGAAATTAGAAAAAGGACAGCCTGTTGCTTGGTTAAATAAATATCCGTATCAAGCCGAAAACTTCCCTTTTACAGAACAATTTTGGCTTGACGAAAAAGGATTGAGAACCATCAATTATCAGTTAGTTGCGCCATACGATACAGCCTTAGTATTTGCTGCAAAAAAAGAGGTTTCTCCTTTCTTCGCATTTTGGGTTTTATTCCCTTTGTTAGGAATGTTTTTTATCAAAATACTCAATGCAAAGTTTTTTACTTCTTTTTTAGATGTTTTGATAAGCCCTCGCCTTGCGATTGATAAGTTTATGGAATCAACTTCGGGTAATCGAGGTTTGCTCATTATTTTGCAAGTCATTCGAGTAATGATAGTAGCGGTTTGCTTGGCTTTGCTTGCCGATTATGTGCAAAGTAATAATCAGTGGCATATTTTGCGCACTTTGGGTGGAAATGGCATTATTTTTAACTTTTTTGGCGTAAAAATGCCTTTTTGGGCAAATATTCTCAAAAGTTTTGCCATTGTTTCAATATGGGCGATGGTACGAATGTTCCTCATCAGAAGTTTGTCGGGGCTGTTTCGCATACACAATATGTATGAAGGGCTGACAAATTTAGAATTGATTGGGGCATATCCCCTTGTATTTTTACTGCCACTTCCCCTCACAATGTTGTCTTTTGCGGGTTACGAATGGCATAGCACTTTGCTATGGTTGCAAGCTCTATTGATGATAGCCTATTTAACTCGACAAGTGTATTTGTGTTATATAGGCATGGGAAGACTTTTTCGTTTTTCATTTAGTGTAAAATGGTTGTATATTTTGGGTGGAATTATTTTGCCGTATTTGATATGTTTATAAAAAAAGGGTATAAATACTCACTTAAAAAACGGTTTACCTTGCAATGCTTGTACCAAGGTAAAAACAGCGAGTAGCCCATACAAAAGTGCCATTGTAATAGCAGCTTTTGTATTTTTTAGTAGATAAAATGAAAGAGTGGGCAAGACCTGTAAGGCGTGCATACCCATAAAATGCGCAATGCGTGGGTCGCCAAATTTTGTACTCCAATTTAACAAAGGAATACCTACGCCGCCATCTCTGCCGCCAATTGTATGTGTTAGTTTTGAACCCATCACAAAGCCTTCAAAAGAGAAAATCACAAATATAATAATGCCCAAACGGATTGCCCATACATAATAATGAGGCAGGGTAGGGAAGTTGTTTGTAAAAAATAATAAGCCGACATACGCTGTGTAAAGGCTTACTAATGAGGCAGCTACTGCCATCATGGAATATAACGCAGCATAAACAGGTGTACTCATATTGTAGTGCGACAATTGTCCTCTGCCTGCTTGAATAGCAATATAAACAATTTCAAATCCCAATAAAATAATAACTGACCAGTTGAAAAGTTTGATATTGAAATCGGGTAAATAATGACAATACCAAGCCATTGTCCAAGCAAATAAGAAGGTAGAAAAAGCAAATTTGAAGGGCTTGTACCAAGCACTCACATTATAAACTTGCGTATTTGAAAATTTGGTAAGCACCAAAAATAAGACAGCCCATACAAAACAAACTATGCCAAAAAGGAAAAGTGTTTCGTTGCGAGCTTTAAGTTCTTGAATAAATGAAATCATATCTTTTTGTATTTTATCTAAAAAAAATTAAGGTTCTCTGACAATTTTTGTGGAGATACGTCTCAACTCAGGGATTTTTGCGTAACGTAGGGGTTGCAACCCCTACGTTACGCAAAAATCCACAAAAATTGTCGGAGAACCAAAAATTCAAAACTCACTTTGAAAACATGCTAATAAACTCTTTACGCAACTCATTGATTCTCACAGGCTGAATGTTTGCATCGGCTAACTGCCGCTCAATTTGTGGGGTCAAATCCACCACAGGATTATAGACAAACAAAAAATGATAATTTTCTACCCCCGTAGCTTCAAATACTTGTTTGAGTCCTGCCGATTTCACCGCAAAACGACTGATTTCTTCTGCATCTAAATTGTTGCCCGACTTACATTCTACCAATAAAATGGTTTTATTTACCCTTGCTAACACATCAAAATCGCCCGAAGCTGCAAAAATATCACGAGGCGCAACATAATTGACCCGTGTATAAATCTCAAAATCAAACTCATTTCGCTCCAAATGTTCGGCAATAATTTGGTAAGTATATGCGTTAAACCACTCACCATCTAAAATTTGACGATAGGCTCGCCCATTTCCTTGACTATATGAAATATCTATTTGCAAGAGCGACTTAGGCGATTTTTCTTTTAAAACCCTGGCATGTGCCTCGTCTGTTTCTTTCCAAAAAAATTCCTTTTTGCCCGTTTCTTTATTATCCTTTATCAAATTTTTGCTAATCAGCCACTCGGCATCTATTACCCCATATTGATGCAATTTTTTGAGGTAGGAAAGGGCAACGATAAAATTGCCTGCTTGTAGGCGAAAATGTCCTTTTCGCACTTTGTGATTTACCAAAGCACGCCGAATCCCGTCAATCAGGTCATGGTCTTTGAAATAAATTTCGCCAATTTCCATAGAACGGGCGGTTTCTTCCTTAGAATATTTGTAAATACTTGGAATATTGATGCCTTTTTGGTGCAGATTTTTGAGCAAAATGGCATTTTTGATAAGATTATCTAATGTCTCTCTGTCTCGAATAGAGCCTTCGTCCAAACTCTTCCACAAAAAATAGGCGTTGTTTTTTTCAGGTGTTTTGACCTCATAATCTAATGAAACATGGGCATCTATATTTTCCAAGGTCTCAATCGCAATTTTTACAAACTCCGCTAAACTTTCGATTTGTTCCAAGTTTTTGCCTTTGAGGTAAGGCAATTTTAGCACATTTTCCAACGAAGCCAAAAATGTTTTGGCTGGGTGTATTGGATTTTCCATCTGTTTTGGTTTTATCTTATGTGTAAGGCTTATTTTTTCAATAAAAAGGCAATCATTTCTTTGAAAACTACTACCTTCGCAAAATAAATCATTTTATTTCATTTTTTATGCAAAAATT
>JAAFHL010000395.1:0-404 GCA_013298365.1 Bacteroidota bacterium
ATGCTATTGGACTTAAATTCACAAGCATTCAAATCCGTAATTTCCAAATAATAAACGCCATCCGAAATTGCTGTAAAACTTGAATTTGTAGCACCCAAGATTGCTTTTTCATCTAAAAACCATTGATAAATTACGCTACTTAAAGGTAAATTTATCATAAGTAGTTTGTTTTGTTCTGTTATCGTAATATTAGGGTCTTTCGCGCTTTTTACCGTAAGGATAATTACAGAGTCGCAACCATTTGATTTTTTCAATACCATTGTATCTATGCCAGTTGATCCCTTACAAACCGTTTTTTCTACACGAACTGTATCAGAAGCTAATACTTTTAGATGTAGCACTACTGCCGAGTCACAAGTATTCTTTCTAGGAAAAGCTGCTTGATATGTACCCGATTTGGTCAA
>JAAFHL010000395.1:414-4003 GCA_013298365.1 Bacteroidota bacterium
CCATTTCCATTTCTGCAATAATGGTATGCCTGCCGGGGCAGATGTCAAGAAATAGACCTTTGAAAAATGATTTTTGTCCATCTATGTAATATTTTATGACTTCGAGCCTCCACTCACTCCCATTCCAACGGAAAGTTGTCCATTGCAAGCAGCAAAACAAGTTGGATGTAGAATTGCTTTTACTACTAATTGTCCTTTCATATATTTACAATCGCTTTGTTGTGCGAAAAGCGAAAAGGAAAAAATCCATAGCGATAAAATAAGGAGAAGATGTTTCATTTGTATCATCTTTAAAATATTTGGATAAATAGGAAGATACAAAAGTACATTTTTTTACTGTTATATCAAAAAATAAGGAAAATAAAATTAAAACGCACTAAAGAAACAGACACGCGCTAGATGAAATTTGTACTTTCATTCTGCTGTTGGTCGGTTTGTAACCGAAGCGAAGTAGTGCTTAGAAGTATTTAAATTTACAAAAAAAGAATTGAAAAATTAAACCCCTCCATCGGAGGGGTTTACATAAATCTGCTTTTTTGAGTCTGTATTTGATAAACAAACTTTGTTTTCATTTGATTCATGGCATTTTGTACAATAATTTCTTATTGTTTATTTATTTATCAACAATACGCCATTATTCACAAACTCTTGATTTTCATTAAATAACGCATAAAAATAAGTACCTTCTGCTTCATTTACTGAAAGATTGTGTGTGATTTTCCCTTCACCAACAATTGTACTTTGTGAAATTTGACGACCCGCAATGTCATAGATTTTAACTGTCCACTCTTTTGCTGAAGGCTTTTCAAAACTAAGCGTAAATTGCCCATTGTTGCTTGGATTTGGGAAAACATAGCTTTCGATTGGCTCGGCTGCATCTTTTAATCCCGCTATTCCGCCACCTACGAAACCTGACTCGGTACTAATATATACACTTGATGCTTTGAAAGCGGCATCAACTTCCGATTGCAAGGCAAAAGTCTTGAAACCTGGTACTAAACATTCTACAAAAGCATAGCCCGACTTTGCTCCTTGACTCAAACCAAAAGCCTGTAGCAAAGGTGCTGGAGCTGGCGCGCCTGCCAAAAATACGCTATCTACGGCACTAAATTGATATACAAATACAATAGTGTTATAAGTAATTGCTTTTCCGGTATTTTTGAAATCGGGTAAAATCAATTTGCCCCACGCTGCAATAGATTTGTTGGTAGTAATGATATTTTTAACGTTACCTGGCGTTTTATTTAGCCCAAACCCTGCAACACTCAAGGCGTAGGGGCGATTTTGTACCCATTTATCTATTTTGGTTGCCCCAAAAGTAGCAGGAAAATCATAGTAGGTATCGCTATATTTAATATCTACGGCAGGCAGATACAAAGAATCTTTTGGGTTTCCTGTTACATTTAAAAGCGTTTGTTTTAATTCCGCATTAGAAAAACCAAGTTCTTTGTAGGTAGCGTTTGTTTTTTCTATTTGTCTTCTTGTTGGAATAATGATTGCTCCTAGACTAGCAGAGCTTGGCATACTGAAAGTGGCAGTAGGATAATTTGCTGATGGACTAAGTACTCTATCATAATAATAACCATTTTCAAAAGTGAGTTTTGAAAAATCCCATGTTTGATTACCACCCGTTTTATAAGCGGGAATAGTAGCTAATCCTGCATCTTTTGCTTTGAAATATTTCAAAGTGTCGCCAACCTTGACCGTAAAATCAGTGCTTTTAATAGTAATTTGCGCGCTTGTGCTTAGGCTCAATGCCATGATAACTAAGAGTAAAAATTTTGACTTCATTTTATGATTTTTTTAATTGTTAAAAATTTATTTCTCTCACAAAAGTACTAGGGATAGCTGTTTTTTACAAAAAAAGCACATGGACAACGCATGGACAAAGTAATGTTTTAGTTATTTTAAATAAATAAGTGATAATAAATGGAAATAATCACTTAGTTTTGCCTAGAAATTAAGTAACTACAAATGAGAATTACATTACACTTCCTTTTTTTTATTTCTCTATTGGCTTTCGCCAAAAATGCTATTGCACAACAAAACTTGCTAGATTCTTTCGAGCAACAGATTATCTTAACCCAAAAAGATGGAAATATTTTTGCGGAAGCAAAAAACAGACAGCGTTTGGCAGAGCTTCAAGCAGATAGAGGTAGCTCTTTTGAGGCACTTAAAAATGCACAGCGCGCCATTGAGATTTATGAAAAATTGGGCAAGCAAACAGAATTGTACCAAACCTATATTTCGATTGCTACCGTACATCAACAATTGCACAATGGCGATAAAATTTTGGAATACGCGCTACCAGCTTTGAACTATGGCAAACAAAATAAAGATACCACTTTAATCATCATGATGCTAACGGCTGCTGGAATTGGTTATGATGAAAAGAAAGACTATGCGCAAGCTGCCAGTTATTATATGGCGTGCGCTCAAATCGAAATAGCCAAAGGGCTTTCGCCAGCAATTAGTTACATGAATGCGAGTAGTTCTTATACGCCTTTGGGTAATTATGCGGAGGGGCGGCGTTGTGCGGAATTAGCTATTAATCAGGCAATTATAGATAAAGATAGCGTAGCTTTACATTATGCTTATGGCAATAAAACTTTTGCTTGTATCCTAGCAAAACAATTAGCAGATGCCGATGCAGCACTGCTTATGGCAGAAAAAATAAACTTAGATGTTAATGATATTAATGCCAATCGCGATATGTTTTTATTGCGTTCGATGCTTTCTGCGACAAAAGGAGCTTACAAAGATGCCTATTTTCAACTGAAATCGTTCTATACCATAGATAGTACACTGTCGTCGGAGGAGCGAAATGCACAATTTGGCGAACTCGATGCGCTCTATGAAACCAAGCGAAAAGAAACAGAAAATATAAAGCTCAACGATGCACTTTTTAGGCAAAAAATGGTCACTTGGAGCATTTTGGCTTTACTTTTATTGCTAGGAATTATTATCTTTTTGCAGCGTAATCGTTTGATTATCAAAGATAAACTATTAAAAACGGAAAAAGAATTGGCTGCCAAAGAAAAAGAATTTCACGAAAGTGAATTGAATAATTTTACGCAATCGCTTCGTGAAAAGAATAATATTATTGAAAACTTGAAAAATGAAATTGAAAAACGTACAAACAGCGATAATACAGCTGCTCCGAGTATATCAAAAGAAAACGAAAATAGGACTTTTTTGACCCAACTTACTCAGGAAACCATTCTAACGGAAGAACAATGGCGAGGCTTTCGCCAAAAATTTGAACGCGTACATCGTGGCTTTTTTCATAAATTTGCGCAAGCTGTTCCTGAGGCAACAGAATCAGAACTTCGCCTAGCTGCTTTGACTAAGCTCGAAATGACCAACAATGAAATTGCAGCAATGTTGGGTATTTCGCCTGAAAGCGTGACCAAAACGAGATACCGCCTGCGCAAAAAAATAGGAAAAGAGGAGGATTTAGAAAGCGTTTTGAAGGAGATAAGTCAAGGATAATAGAGTAAAAAATACTTACTTTGCGTATCGTTTATCATGAATTAAAGTACTATCGGACAAGGTTTTTAAAAAAGTTTTTGATAAATGTCGCTCGCAC
>JAAFHL010000395.1:4013-4899 GCA_013298365.1 Bacteroidota bacterium
CCGTTTTTTTAATCAAATGCGAGCTTGTCACATCTGACACAATCATCGTCAGGGCAATAAGGCAAAATATTTTAATAAAATCTTTTTTAAAGAAATAAAAAATATAGCCCAAGAGAAATAAATAAAGCGGAATCCAGTTTTTCGCTCTACGCATAAATGGAAAAAAAACGTCAGAAACAGCATCACGCCAAACACCATTAATATGATGGAAGGCAATTTCGTCGTAATATTGAATAAAATCTAGCATAATATAAAAATTTTCTACACTTTTGTTACAAGCAACCTTACTTGAGTTGTAAAATCAAAATAAACACGGTTTTGAAAAAACACAAGCGTTTGATAATGAAACACTTGTATTCATAGTTTATCGTTCATAATTCATCGTTTACCACTTATGCCAAATTCAGTAATAAAAATTCGTTTAATTGCGCTACTTTTTGTAGCAGCTATTTTTCCTTATCGCGTCACGCAATCATGTGGCTTTAGTCACTATGGATTTTCTGGCTATTCTTTTCTAAATCCTAACATTATTGATGTAAATACAACATCGGTTCATGCTTTCATGAAATTTGATGATGTATATCAAACTGCTTTTGCTGAAAAAGACAGCGCGTATCAAGAAAAGTTACGCGATGAAAATCTTTGGGAATGGCAACATAAATTTTGTGATTATGCAGACATCGCCGACATTCGTTACATTATTTATAAGGCTTCTATCGACGAAATTATTTCGATTCAAACCGCAGCAAGAAGTAAAACCTTGCACCTCGATACAAGGTTAGCAGAAAATGAATTTGCCGAGCAACTCCGTGAAAATGGTTGTTTGGAAGTCATTGATTATCTGATATTTGCGAAAAAATGTGAGCCTTTGGTGGCAGCACAAGAT